>JASBRM010000299.1 GCA_030149405.1 Neptuniibacter sp.
AAAATTCAGATAGCTACTGATATCTGTCATTACTGCAACATTCTCAGGGCCAACACTAGTGAAGAACCCAAAGATCAGCGGAAAAACAACATAGTAGGCAAACGCTACACCGGCATAAAAAAGGAAAATACTCGAAATGAGAAGAGGAATCGCTAGGCTCTTTTCATGCCTATACAAGCCTGGTGCAATAAATCCCCATATCTGATGCAGTATAAACGGCATTGCCGCAAAAATTGCAGCCACCAACGTTAATTTAAAAGGTGCAAAAAATGGCGAGGTGACATCTGTAGCAATCATGCTTGTGCCTTCAGGCAACAAAGCTGTTAATGGCGCTGACAGGTACGTATATAGATCATTAGCAAAGTAGAAAAGCCCCAAGAAGAGAACCAGAATGATCAAGATAACGTGCATTAGTCTCTGTCGTAACTCAACCAGATGACTAATAAGTGGTTGTTCCTGATCTTTTTCAGGCATTTCAGCGTGATTATGGCTCATGACTTCTCTTGATTGTGCTTAGTCTCGCCAGACGCGGCATCGGCAAATTGGTCAACTGCTTGTTCTGCTTGCAGCTCCTCTGGTGAGGATGCTTTCGCTGACATAGGGGAGTCTGCGCCAACCACTTCGTTGAATGGCTGACTCATCTCCTTGAGCTCTTTTTCCAGTTCTTGTTTGGAAATAGCAGTGGTTCTCTTCATTTCATCTATACGCAGCTCTTCACTGATCTCAGATTGAATAGAAGAAACCGTTCTGCGAATACGACCAACCCACATACCTACAGTTTTAATAGCTGTCGGCAGCTTATCAGGCCCAAGAACGATGAGAGCAACCACTGCGATAATCAGTAGTTCAGCAAAACCTATATCAAACATAGGACGATGTTACTTATCAGACTTCTGTTCTTCTTTTACTTCCGCTTTATTAGCGTCAGCAAAATCAGCATCTTCCTGCTTGATCTGTTTCTGGTCCTCGGCAGCAGCTGCTTTTTCTTCATCAGACATCGCCTTTTTAAAACCTTTTACAGCTCCACCCAGATCGCTACCGATGTTTTTGAACTTCTTGGTTCCAAAAATCAAAATGATGATTGCCAGAACGATTAAAAGCTGCCAAATACTAATTCCGCCTAAACCCATTGTAATTATTCTCCAAGCTTACATAGCAGGTAGCCTACCGCCACCTAATATATGGAAATGCATGTGATAAACCTCCTGTCTGCCACCATTACCTGTATTGGTAATGGCTCTAAAACCATCCAGAAGACCTTGTTCTTTTGCAATTGATGAAAGGGACATCATCAAATGAGCCATTAGCTCAGTATCACTTTCATCAAGCGCATTTAAATTTCTAATGTGCTTTCTCGGTATCACCAGCAAGTGAACCGGAGCTTTGGGCGCATGATCTTTAAACGCCACAATTTTATCATCCTGATAAACAATCTCTGCGTTTACTTCACCGGAAGCAATCTTGCAGAAAATACAGCCTGACATAACTAGTCTTTATTTCTCGACGCTTTCTCTTCTAATCCAGAAAGATCAAAACGCCTAGCGAGTTCATCTATAACAGCCTGAGGAGTTTCTCCCAGATGCGATAACGCGACAAGACTATGGAACCAAAGATCCGCAGTTTCATAAATTACGTCCCGGTTATCTCCAGATGCTTCCGCATCCTTTGCTGCTAAAATAGTTTCAGTAGCTTCTTCGCCAACCTTTTCCAGTATCTTATTCAGGCCTTTAGCATGCAAACTGGAAACATAAGAAGAGTCAGGAGAAGCACTTTTTCTCTGTTCCAGTACTTCACCTAATTGAGTTAATACATCACTCATTTGTTCTCTCTCTTCATAACTACTTTATTTTCAGGAACAGAAGCATACCTTAAGAATGTTACAACAACTATTCCCGGAATTGTTTAGACAGTCAGGAGCGTTTCAGTAGAAACAAGACACCTAACCCCGCCAAAACCCAACTTCCTGCCGGTAAATCACACAACCATTCCAGAATCCGATCATCCGAAAAGACCAGAGCAGAAGCAATTAGGGCCAAGCCCAGATAGCGTGTTCGATTATTTTTCGTTTGTAAATCGGCTTTTGCCTGCTCATAAGCCCGAATATCTCTCTGACGAGCATCATCCAGATTTCTTACCTGATTCAAGGCATCAAAGATCAACTGTGGCATATGCGGCATTTTTTCCAGCCAGTCCGGCGCCTGCTGTTTGATAGTACGGTAAACCCCTTTCGGCCCCATGCGCTCTTTCATCCAGTCCTCAAGGAAGGGTTTGGCAGTCTGCCACAGATCCAGGTCCGGATAGAGCTGTCGCCCCAAACCTTCAATATTCAGTAAGGTTTTTTGTAACAAAACCAACTGCGGCTGCACTTCCATATTAAAACGACGGGCGGTCTGGAACAGACCTAACAGCACCTGGCCAAAAGAGATCTCTTTCAGGGGCTTTTCAAAAATAGGCTCACAAACACTGCGTATCGCAGTTTCAAATGCATCCACATTGGTATTCGCTGGTACCCAGCCGGAGTCCACATGCAGTTGCGCAACAAGCCGGTAATCCCTTTTGAAGAACGCCAGGAAATTTCGCGCTAGATAACTCTGATCTTCCGGTGTCAATGAACCAATGATTCCAAAATCTACCGCAATATATTGTGGAGAGGTTGGAGTGTTCCTGGATACAAAAATATTGCCTGGATGCATATCCGCATGGAAGAAACTGTCTCTGAACACCTGTGTAAAGAAGATCTCTACGCCGCGCTCTGCCAGAAGTTTCATGTCTGTATTCTGGTCCAGAAGTTGGTCAACCTCAGCTACAGGAATACCATGGATTCGCTCCATTACAAGCACGTTAGAACGCGTGTAGTCCCAGTAGATTTCTGGGATATAAAGGATGTCGCTGTTTTCAAAGTTACGACGCAGTTGCGAGCCATTGGCCGCTTCTTTTCTCAGATCCAGTTCATCAAAAATAGTTTGCTCATATTCAGCAACAACTTCGACCGGGCGTAAACGCCGTCCTTCCTGCCAGACAGCATGCACTAAACGCGCAAGCGTGAATAATAGATCCACATCTTTACGGATAGTTTTTCCGATACCTGGGCGGATTACTTTAACAACGACTTCACGACCATCAAACAACGTTGCTTGATGAACTTGAGCGACTGACGCCGAAGCCATAGGCTCTACACTAAATTCTGAAAAGAGCTCAGTTACGGAGTTTTCCAGAGCTTTTTCAATCAGCTCTTTCGCTTTTGGTCCCGAAAACGGTGGTACCTGATCCTGAAGTTTTTTAAGCTCCTCGGCAAAATCATCCCGAAGCAGATCTCTTCGCGTAGAAAGCATCTGACCAAATTTAATGAATACGGGCCCCAACGCTTCTAATGCCAAACGTAACCTTTCCGCCTCAGGTTTTGAGGCAGGTATAATAAAGCGCCACGGCATCAGCCAAACAAGTAGTTTGATATACCAAGGGAGCGTCAAACTCAGAAATAGGGTATCCAGACGATAACGCGCAAATACCTGAATAATTTTAAGCGTACGTGAAAGACGTTTCACTTCTTGAAGCCTTGTAACTATGTATTAATTGGGGCTTATTCTACTACAGAGAACAGACCCTGTTACGACCATTTTCTTTTGCCTGATAGAGCGCCTGGTCGGCTCGGGCAAAAAGGTCATCAACAGAATCGCCTTCTTTTATCTCTGTAACCCCGAATGACATGGTGATATTTACTGGCTCACCATGGAAATTGAATGGGCTGGTCTCCAGTTTCTGGCGAACTTTATCCATTGCCTCTACTGCATCGCTTACTGAGGATGATGTCAGCATAACAACAAATTCTTCCCCCCCCAAAACTACAAGCAAAATCGGTCGCTCGAATATTTTTGGAGATCACTTTAGCGACCAAGCGCATAACCTTATCGCCAG
>JASBRM010000308.1 GCA_030149405.1 Neptuniibacter sp.
ATCAGCGGTATATGCTGCAAATCACTTAGTAGGCGTGAAAGCAATCATCTGCATGACAGAATCTGGATCAACCCCTCAGCTAATGTCCAGACTGCGCTCCTCGCTACCCATCTTTGCTTTCTCCAGAAGAGAAGACACCCAACACAGAGTTGCACTCTATCGAGGTGTACAGACGATACCATTCTATGCTGATCAACTAGATCCAGAAGAGATCAATTCATTGGCCATCAACGAACTTATTGAGAGGAAGGTCATCAGCAAGGGCGATATGGTTATCGTTACTAAAGGTGATTACCTTAATGCACAGGGCGGAACCAACACCCTCAAAGTTTTACAGGCATAAAACAAAAAGCCGGTAAAATCCTTAAAGATTCTTACCGGCTTTTAACTATTACCTGATCCACTGACATCATGCATCATTCAGTCGGATAACGCGTCCCCTTAAGGCTATCCTTTATCTTCTTAAGGTGACTATGAAAACCTTCACCCCTTCTTAGAGTCACACCAGTAGCCAAAACATCTAATAAAGTTAATTGAACAATTCTGGATGTCATCGGCATATACACATCTGTATCCTCTGGAGTAGGCACAGAAAGCAGAACCGAACACTCTTTAGCCAAAGGCGAATTTTCAGCCGTTATTCCAATAACGACAGCGCCATTACCTTTAGCCAACTGAGCTATCTCTACCAGATCCCTGGTTCGCCCGGTATAGGAAATTATCACAATCACCTCTCCCGTATGGGCAGCCGCGGCTACCATCCTCATCATCAGCGCATCATCATATGCAGTCACAGGCAGATTAAAGCGAAAGAACTTATGCTGCGCATCCATTGCGACCGGGCCTGAAGCCCCCATCCCGAAAAACGATATCTGCTTTGCCTGAATCAGATAATCGACCGCCTGATTAATCAGGGTTGGATCCACACCTTTTCGAGAACTATCCAAAGCAACAATAGTGGAAGCGAATATTTTGTCAGTATATTCCTCTACACCATCACTCTGCTCAACACTACGACTTACATAGGGAGTACCTTCTGCCAGACTTTGCGCCAGTTGAATTTTAAAATCAGGAAACCCCACCGTTTCAAGATTTCGACAGAACCGATTTACCGTTGGCTCACTAACAGAAGACGCCTGAGCAAGCGCAGCTATACTCATTCGAGTAACCGCTTTAGGATCTTTAAGAATAACGTCAGCAACCTTTCGCTCAGACTTATTCAGAGAATCCAGATTCTGACGAATCGTGTTGAGAAGATTCATTAATCGCACACCAAAAAAAGTAATTTAATTACTACAACCTAACAGACTGCAGCACACAAACCAATATCATCAAATTATTTGCCCATTTCATCGGCAAAACCTAATAATAGTGATGATTTATAGCGTTATTCTAACAGGGCTTTGCTGCAGGTGACATAAAACCGGGAACACCAAGCAAAGCCTAGAGAATAATTATTTTAGTAAACTTACATAATTTTAATTGTAAAACACACAAATATTGCTATAAAATAACCAAAAAGTTGTTTAATAAACAAATATAATAGGTCAACTCCATGAATTTAGCTGAACAAGCTTGCAATATAGTATTCTTTGGTGCGATGGGAGATCTTACTCAAAGAAAACTTCTCCCTGCCCTCTATCAGCTAGACAGTGCAAATTTACTCCCTGAAGACTCCCAGATTTTCGGTCTTGCCCGCGATACTTCCCATGAAAAAGCCATCACCAAAACTGAAGAAAATTTAAGAAAATTTATTCCTGAGGCAGAGCAGTCTACATCTCAGCTTGCCTCATTTCTGGACAAAATAAAGTTCATCAGTTTCGATTTTGGCGATAAAAACGGCTATATAGAACTCTGCGGCCAACTAGATCAAAATCCTGATTCAATACGCCTGTTTTATTATTCTACTCCCGCTTCAATTTATGGACAGATCAGTGAAAACCTTGATGCCAGCGGCTGCCTGACACCTGATAGCCGTGTTGTACTGGAAAAACCGATAGGGCACAGCTTTGAGTCATCCCTGGAAGTAAACTCAGCCGTCGCAAAGCATTTTGATGAATCTCAGATATACCGAATTGACCATTATCTTGGTAAAGAAACCGTTCAAAACCTGATCGCACTTCGATTTGCAAATAACCTCTTTGGCAGTCAATGGAACCAGAATTTCATCTCCCATATAGAGATCACAGTTGCTGAAAAGGTTGGCATTGAAGGCCGATGGGGTTACTTCGATAAATACGGTCAATTACGCGACATGCTGCAAAACCATCTCCTACAGCTGCTTTGTCTGGTTGCTATGGATCCTCCATCTGACCTAAGCGCAGACGCAATTCGTAACGAAAAGGTTAAGGTACTCAAAACCCTTAAGACTATTACCGATGAGATGGTTGATACACACCTGGTTCACGGCCAGTACAGCGCAGGCGCAATCGGCGGACAAGCTGTTCCCGGCTATCTGGAAGAAGACGGTGCGAATACAGAAAGCAGCACCGAGACATTTGTTGCCATTAAAGCTGAAGTGCAGAACTGGCGCTGGGCAGGTGTACCTTTCTATATAAGGACAGGCAAGCGCATGCCTGAAAAGCTAACCCAGATCACGGTTCACTTCAGACAGCAGCCTCACTACATTTTTGATCCTGAGCAACGCGCGCTGGCCGAAAATACATTGTCCATCAAGGTGCAGCCTGACGAAGGTATCTCACTACAGATACTCAGCAAGGATCAGGGATTAAACAGCGGAATGAAGCTTCAAAAAGCGCCTCTACACCTATCCTTCTCCGATGCTTTCAGTATGGAAAGGGTACCTGATGCCTATGAGCGACTATTACTTGAAGCGATTAAAGGCAACCAAAACCTTTTCGTACGCAGCGATGAGATCGAACACGCCTGGAAATGGTGTGACCAGATCATCTCCCATCTTGAAAAGATGGAAACACCGCTTGCATACCCAGCTGGTAGCTGGGGCCCTGAAAAGTCCTACGACATGATTGCAGCAGATAAGAGGCAATGGCATGAGCAAAATTGATTTTGATCTGCCGCCTCAGGTGGAAATCAGATGTTTTGACAGTGCAGACGATGCCTGTACAGCACTGAGTGAGAAAATTGAATCTATCATCACTGATGCCGTAAAAGAACAGAAAGAGGCCTCCATTGCTTTATCTGGAGGAAGCACCCCTGTTCCAATGCTCCAGGCCCTCAGTAAGAAAAAACTCCCTTGGGACAAACTTACAGTTGCACTAGTTGATGATCGCTGGGTTCCCCCTAGCCACAAAGACAGCAACGAAGCATTAGTCACCAAATACCTGTTGGACAACAATGCTAAGAAGGCTGAATTCATTGGCTTCTGGAAAGAAGGTACCGATGCATTTTCCGCAGAGACTGAGTGTAACGCTAAGCTCACCACACGCCTGCCAGACATGCTCGACTGCGTGGTATTAGGCATGGGGAATGATGGCCACACAGCATCACTCTTCCCAGAAGCCCCACAACTGTCTCACGCACTGAATACCAAAGCAGCGTGCTGCTCAACGACACCGATGACAGCACCTCATGACAGAATGACCATGAGCGCAACGAGACTACTGTCGAGCAAAAACCGTTTCTTACACCTCAAGGGTGAAGACAAATTAGAAACACTAAAAAGCGCAATATCAGATAGCGACATTACATCTATGCCTATTCGCTTATTCCTAAACCACCCTTTGACTATCTTCTGGAGTCCCTAAGGGTCATTTAGATTTTCAGGAAACAAAATATGACTAAACAGCTCCCCTCTTCAAAAAATGACCAGATAGATACTTTGTGCGCGATGTCACCTGTAGTGCCCGTTTTAACATTCCGGACCACAGAAGAAGCCTTGCCCGTTGCTGAAGCTCTGCTAGAAGGTGGCGTTTCTGTACTCGAAGTAACACTGCGCACCCCTGTCTCTCTGGACGCGATTCATATGCTGGCGGAAAAACTTCCAGAAGCGATGATTGGAGCAGGTACAATTACGGAGCCTAATCTCTACAAAGCAGCCGAAGAAGCCGGTGCACGCTTTATTGTCAGCCCAGGCATCACTACTGAACTTCTGGAAGCAGGCATTGAAAGCAACATTCCGCTTTTACCTGGCATTCAGACAATCTCTGAAATGCTAGAAGGTTTGCGCCATAACTACCAACGCTTTAAGTTCTTCCCAGCAAGTATTGCGGGTGGCCCAGATGCATTGAAGGCGTACTCCGGCCCGTTTAGTGATGTTAAATTCTGCCCAACAGGTGGCATCAGTCTGGAGAACGCTCAGGATTACCTCAGTCTAAGCAACGTAATGTGTGTAGGCGGATCATGGCTGACACCACAAAGCCTGATTGAAAATAAAGACTGGGCCGCGATCAAACATTTAGCTGAAGAGACGACCAGCACACTGAAAAGGTAGCACTTGTTTGTTCTGTTTGGGGATGCTTTTGCTTCCCCATCACCTTAATAGAAACCTAATCGCTTGTTCTATTTCCTTTGTTAGGCATCATCAGATTCGCCACCTTATTTCATATCATATTTTCCAAGCCTATGCTTCAAGTGTGAATAAATAACAGAGCTTTTCACCTGCACTTACCAGAAATAGATCACCTTAATACTTAAAGATTTCTACGATAAGAACCTAACCTGCCACTTCCTTCAAGCTCACTAGTTGCTTTGAATTTCGGCTACAAGAAACCTCACCCGTTACATAAGCTCTCGCAGCGGATAGTCAGCCGAACTAAGGGCCAACAAAGCTGGGGTAACATCAGCTCCAGCCTTCCTAACAGCTATTAATCTCATAAAGGCATGTCATCTAGCAGGTGGACGGAATGGTGATTCTGTACTGAATTCAGGGTAAAAGTGCTAACGCACCTTCCAAGCGAATGCTGGGTAGCTCATTTTTATGCATTAAACATAAAACCAGGAAGATGGATCCACCAAACCTAGTTGGCAGAGCCATCATATAGAGGAACACTTCGACAATTTTGAAGAGACTGATATCGCACAAAAAGTGCTATTTCCCCGCAACAAAAGCTGAGTTGGGGATTATTTTTACAACTTAAAGTTGGATAGGTCTCCTTTAATACTCTCCCTTAGCTCATCCAACTGATTACCCAGGTCCACTACTGTATCTGCATTATGGTTTATTGAATCGATGATCTCGTTTATCGATACAAACTTATCACTGATTCCCTCTGTTGTCGTATATTGCTCTTCTGTCGCCGCTGCTATCTGAGCATTCATATCATTAATCTGATCCATGCCACCAATAATGTCATCTAAGGCAACAATTGCCTGATGAGACTCCGATATGGTCTGCTTGAGCGTAGCCTGCGCTCCTGTCATAGAGCGATCCACTTCATCTGTAGATAATTGCAGAGCCTGTATGATGTTTTCTATCTCTTCGGTAGACTGGTGAGTACGTAATGCCAGCGCCCTAACCTCATCCGCC
>JASBRM010000309.1 GCA_030149405.1 Neptuniibacter sp.
AAGGAGATAGCTGGGTACCTATCTAACATAAGGGATGCAGAAGTAATGTTGGATACCTTTGATAGTCTTTTCGCTGATGTAAACAATGACCCATTAAACGAGTTAAAGAAGAAATTAGAATCTGAGCGTGCCGAACAAAACGTGGATGCTGATTCACTGCTAGAAAAACTCAGCCGACTAAAGACAGAACTTAAAAGACGTTCTTATATCAAGAAAGCTGAGGATCATAATCTCATCTCCATTGATGCTACGAAAGAAAAAAGTCGCCAAAAATATAAGAAGTTGGATTCTACTAATCGAGAAACATTCCATGACTGGAGGAAAGCGGTTAAAGCTTATCTCTATCTAATGAAGCTCAAAAAAACTGAGTCACATGCAAAACTCTTTCGGGTGAAGGAATTGGCTGAATGCCTTGGTTTACTCCATGATCTGTATGTCTTTGATGAGGCGATAATCACACGATATCCCGAATTTACAGATTACCTGAGAGAGCCGTTTTCGAATCGGGAGCGTGAGCTGCTTAACCAAATTCATTGCTTCGCAACTAAAGTGTATGAAATTGGTGGAGATGTATTCCAAACAGAATAAACAGGATAAAATGTTGCCTCCTACTATCCATGGCTGACCAAAAATGAAGTATCGAATTATTCCTGTAACCCCTTTTCAGCAAAACTGTACTTTGATCTGGTGCGAATCGACCAATAAAGCAGCAGTGGTTGATCCCGGTGGGGATCTGGAGAAAATCCTGGCTGTGGTTGAACAGGAAGGAGTGGAGCTGGAAAAAATACTGCTAACTCACGCGCATATAGATCATGCTGGTGGAACGGCGGAACTTTCAAAGCAACATAATTTGCCTATTGAGGGCCCTCATTTGGGGGATAAGTTCTGGATTGATGGTATGGCGCAACAATCCGCTATGTTTAATTTCCCTCAGTGTGATGGTTTCGACCCTGATCGTTGGTTAGATGATGACGATAAAGTGATGGTGGGAGATTCTGAATTACAGGTAGTGCACTGCCCGGGTCATACTCCGGGACACGTAGTTTTTTATAATGAAGATGATCAAGTGGCTTTGGTTGGTGATGTGCTTTTTAATGGCTCCATCGGCAGAACAGATTTCCCACAAGGCAATCATCAAGAGCTGATCGCTTCGATCAAAAATAAATTATTCCCATTGGGCGAAGAGGTTGAGTTTATTCCTGGGCATGGGCCAGGATCTACCTTCGGTTTTGAAATGCAGAATAATCCGTTTGTACGTTAAACGTTATCGGTTGATCTGTTAACCCTAAACTTAGAGAGGCTAAGGTTGTTTTATCTTAAGAGCCACTCAAAGTGGGTTTAGTGCTACTTATGCAAGAGTAGTGCTCTTTCAAATAAAGCTTCATCCAATTGTTTACCCTTTTCAATTACCTGTTTGAGAGGGGTATCTACGATCTGACCATTTTTGACCCCGATCATGACATCGTTGTAACCCGCGCATAAGTAATCTACCGCTGAAGCTCCAAGGCAGGATGCCAAGACACGGTCATGCCCGGTTGGGCTGCCGCCACGTTGTATATGTCCAAGAATGCAGACTTTTGCGGATTGATTATGCTGTTTAAGTTGAGTGGCTAAGCTGTAGGTCAGGCCTGGAGTTTGGCCTTCAGCAACGACTATGATTCCACTGGAGCCTTTACCTTGTTCCCGGTTGCTGGCGAGCTGAAAGCAAATAGACTCAATTTGTACTTCATATTCGGGCACTACAATCATTTCAGCACCGCAAGCAATGCCAACGTGAGTTGCGATAAAGCCGGAGTTACGCCCCATCACTTCAACCAGAAATAAACTTTCATGTGAGAGCGCTGTATCGCGGATTTTATCTATAGCATCCAGTGCCGTATTGACCGCGGTGTCGAAACCGATTGTGTCATCAGTACCATAAATATCATTGTCAATCGTGCCGGGTAAGCCAATTACACGAATATCATTTTCTGCTGCGAGCAGGTGAGCGCCGGTAAGTGAGCCGTCTCCACCTATGACTACCAAACTGTCTATGCCTTTTTCTTTAAGGATTTCTGCTGCTTGATAGCGAACTTCAGGATCTTTAAATGCAAGACAGCGGTCGCTTTTTAAGATGGTGCCGCCCCGCTGAACAATGTTGGTTACTGAGGCAGAGTTCATCTCTTGCAGGTCACCAATAATGAGCCCGCTGTAACCTTTATGCACACCATATACTTTGATTCCGTGGTGTAGAGCTGCACGTACCACGCCGCGGATTGCAGGGTTCATGCCTGGAGAGTCGCCGCCGCTTGTGAGGATAGCAATGGCTTCAGGTTTGTTATCACATTCAAAGGTGGGTATCTGATACATAAGCAGAGGCTACATAGTTGAAAACGATTATTAGACTGCAAAACTATTATGACAGTTTCATTATGATGCATTTATCCTGGTTCTG
>JASBRM010000349.1 GCA_030149405.1 Neptuniibacter sp.
TTGACCTTCACATCACAACCTACCGCCCGTGGCAGTTCCGAAGTCAGACCCAGATTATTAAGCGCAACGGTTGCCGCGCGCTCACCATCAGAGATAACCGCTTCAAGGTTATGTACACCATTCACGGAGCCGGCAATGTGCAGGTGATCTGGCAAACCAGACAAGGCAAACTCAGCCGCATCGTCGGCATAACTCAGTTGAGCGCCTGCCTGACATAACAGTTGGTAAACCGGCATATAACCACCAGACATACAGAGCAGATCACACTCAATCACTTCAGAGTGATCGCTGACCTTGCCTTTACCCGTGATTCGACGCAGATCAACCCCACGAATGTGTTTATTGCCTTTGGTAGCCAAAGCTTCATACACGGTTGAACCGAAGGCAATTTTGACACCCATACCAGCCAGTGTTTCAGCGACATCAGGTGCGTATTGCTCTGCACGCATATCAACGATTGCCGCGATCTCAACACCTTGCTGCATCAATTCTAGAGCGGCGAAGTAACCGTCATCATTTGCGGTGAGAATGACTGCTTTCTGGCCTGGTTTTACGCCATACCATTTCATCAGGCGCAGAGCAGCACTGCTCATCATCACACCCGGCAGGTCGTTGTTACGGAAAACCGCATGCTGTTCGAATGAACCTGAAGCAACGATGCATTCCTTGGCGCGCACCTTATACATACGCTTGCCTTGAATGACCGGCAGGTAGTTATCCGTGAACCAGGCATTGCAGACAGCTTCTGTTAGTACATCAATGGAGTCGTGTGACTCAACCCGCTGCAGAAGATCGTTACGCAGCTCATCCGCAAGCACACCGTCCTGATCAAAACGATGGTACGTCAGTGAGCCACCTAACACAGGGAGTTCTTCGACCAGCAGTACTTTTGCGCCCGCATCGGCCGCTTTAATCGCAGCACTTAATCCCGCTGGGCCACTGCCGGTTACCACCACATCGTAGAACAGGTACTGCTTGTCGTAGTATTCTGGTACAAAATCCAGATCCAGCTTTCCTAAACCCGCTTTCTCACGGATAAAACCTTCCCATTTATCCCAAACCCCCATAGGTTTGAAGAATGAGCGGTAATAGAAGCCCACTGGCATAAACCGACCGAATTTACCTAAGTAAGCGTCACGGTCATTTTCCAGTGAACCGTTGTAATTTTGTCCTTCAACCACGGCACCTTCAGAGATCGCCTCACGATCGGCCAGCACGTTGGGCTCACCACCCAGCTGAACCAGTGTGTTGGCATCCTGACCGGCCATAGTCAAAGGCCCGCGTGGACGGTGGTATTTAAATGAACGTGATAACAGCCATTGATCATTTGCCAGCAGAGCACTGGCGATGCTGTCACCCTTAAAACCTGTAAATTTCTGACCTTCAAAGCTGAAGGTAACTGGCTGATTACGGTCTATCAGCAAGCCCGCCGGGGCCGGTAATCTCTCAAATTTCATGCTACTGACTCCTTCGGCGGCTGGGAAAACTCAACCCGGTCCTTATATATTTCTGAAGGATCATAGGTTTTCAGAATTTCGTCAGTTGCGGTGTGCCTCTCGGCGATAAACCAATAACCCGAAGGCGCATGCAGCCACCATTCTTTTATAACAGTGATCGAATTCTCGTAGTAAAAAACATAATCAGCCCACTCACTGTCACTGCATAGGTTAGGGTCCGGCATATCCCGCACTTCCCCACCGTGGACAAATTCACTGATGTTACGAGGTCCATTTAAAGGACAATTCAAAATTTTCATCTCTTCCCCCTTAATGGCTAGCCGCAGTTGCGCCCATTTCGTTCACTTGCTGGAAGGTTTTAAAACGATCCATCGCAAAAGGTTTGATCAACTCCGGAACCTTACCGCCGTTGGCAACCAGTTCCGCCATGGTCTTGCCGCAGATAGGTGTCGATTTGAAACCCCAGGTTCCCCAACCGGCATCAAGGTAGTAATTTTCGACCGGACTTAACCCCATGATTGGGCTGTAGTCTGAGGTCATATCAGTCAGACCTGCCCACTGGCGCATCAAGCGCATATTCGCCATGAATGGGAACAACTCGATGGCGTGGGCCAGCAGACTCTCTTTCAGGTCCATAGTTGAGCGGGTGTTATAAAGTGGGTATGGATCCGATCCGCCACCGAATACCAATTCCCCACGCCCTGTCTGTTGTACATAACAATGCAACGAAGGTGAGCTCACTAATGGATCAAGAAACGGCTTCACGGGTTGTGTCACCATTGCCTGCAATGGGTAAGACAAGATTGGCATTTTAAAACCGGCTTTTGCAGCCAGCAGTGAACTGTGCCCGGCAACCGCCTGGATAGCACAACCACAATTCACCGTACCGCGATTGGTTTTAATGCCGGTCACTCGACCATTTTCGACAATGACATCCGTCACTTCGGTCAATTGGTGCAGTTCAACACCGCGCTGGGTAGCACCTTTGGCGTAACCCCAGGCCACTGCGTCATGGCGGGCCGTTGCACCATCCATATGCCAGAGTCCAGCCAGTACCGGCAGATGACCAGGGTTCATGTTCAAAGTTGGAACAAGTTCACGTATCTGTTGTGGGTCGATCAGCTCCGTTTTACCACCGAAATGCTTGTTGATTTCTGCACGCTGTCGGAAACCACGTACCGCAGCATCAGTATGCGCCAGTGTCAGCTGTCCGCGTTTCGAGTACATGATGTTGAAATCAAACTCGTTAGACAGGCCCTCGAATAACTTCACAGATTCGGTGTAAAACTTCACACCTTCAGAAGTCAGATAGTTTGAGCGGATAACTGCGGTGTTACGCGCAGTATTACCGCCACCGAGATAACCTTTTTCCAACACAGCGACATTCGTAATACCGTGGTATTTGGCAAGGTAATAGGCTGTTGCTACCCCGTGCCCGCCGCCACCGATGATCACAACATCGTAACTGGACTTCAGCTCAGTTGGAGCTGGCAGGTCAGCATGTTTCTCAAATGGATAGTCTTTGTTCAGACCATATTTTAATAGTGAGAAAGGCATAGCCCTCCCTCCTTAATCTTCGCTACAACAGACGAGTGATTGTTTAACTTGCCTTAAGAGTTTGTTCTCGTTTCGCTTCTAACGCTTTCGCAGCCGTCAGGGTGTTCTTCATCAGGCAGGCGATCGTCATTGGACCAACACCACCCGGTACCGGAGTGATCGCAGATGCAATCGGTTCTACATCTGCAAAATCCACATCACCTACCAGCTTGCGTCTGCCATCACGCTCAATAGCGTTAATACCAACATCGATCACAACCGCACCTGGCTTCACCCAGCCAGAGTTCACAAACTCAGGTTTACCAATGGCCGCAACCACGATGTCTGCCTGTGAACAGATCGACTCTATATTCTGCGTTCTGGAATGCACGATCGTCACAGTACAATTGGCCTGCAACAACAGAGCTGCCATTGGCTTACCGACAATATTCGAGCGACCGATCACCACCGCATTTTTGCCACTGAGATCGCCAAACTGCTGCTTCAGCATGATCATGCAACCCAATGGAGTACAGGGAATCAGCGTTGCTTCGCCACAGGCCAGCGCACCTACATTCATGGGATGGAAACCATCTACATCCTTTTCAGCAGAGATTGCTTCAATCACCTCTTCTTCATTGAGGTGATCGGGTAATGGCAGCTGAACTAGAATGCCGTGCACAGCTGGATTAGCATTCAACTCATCGATCAACTTATTCAATGTTTCCTGTGAGCAGTCCATCGGCAGCCTGTGCTCGATAGAGTTCATGCCCACTTCTTCAGCGCGCTTTACCTTATTGCGAACGTAAACCTGACTGGCAGGATCTTCACCTACCAGCACCACCGCTAAACCCGGAGCAGATCCATACTGAGCAGAAAAGTCCGCAACCTCAGTTGCCACTTCATCTATTACTTGTTGAGAGATCTGCTTACCGTCTATCAACGTTGCCATTGCAACTACTCCTACTTGAATACCACTGTTTTGTTGCCGTCCAGGAAGACCCGGTGCTCAACATGCAGTTTCACTGCTTTTGCAAGCGCAACTGTTTCAGTATCACGACCTACGGCAACCAGTGCTTCCGGGCTGTATGTGTGATCTACCACCTGTACTGCCTGCTCGATAATTGGACCTTCATCCAGATCAGCGGTCACATAATGGGATGTTGCACCAATCAATTTAACGCCGCGTGTGTGCGCCTGGTGATAAGGTTTTGCACCCTTAAAGCCTGGCAGGAACGAGTGGTGAATATTGATCGCACGACCGCTCAAATCTGCACACAGGTTATCGGACAAAATCTGCATATAGCGGGCAAGAACAACCAGTTCAGTACCGGTCTCTTCCACAATTTCCATCAATGCGATCTCTTGTTCGCGTTTGTTTTCTTTAGTCACTGGCAAGTGAACAAAACGAATACCTTCGCGTTCAGCCATTGGACGCAGATCTTTATGGTTGGAAACAATCGCAGTGATCTCCATGTTGATCTCGCCTTTGTGCAGGCGATACATCAGATCGTCCAGACAGTGGTCAAACTTACTCACCATGATCAGGACTTTTGTTGGCTCATCGGCTGGAACCAGTTTCCAATCCATGCTGAACGTTTCTGCGATCTCTTCAAACTCACCTTTCAGATCACCCAGAGAATAAGCACCGGCTTCTACATGGAAGCGACAGCGGGTAAAGAAAGTATTGCTATCTGGGTCATCGTATTGGCTCATCTCGCTGATGTAGCAACCACGATCAGCCAGAAATGCAGTCATTGCCGCCACAATGCCACTGCGTGCAGGGCAGCTAATTTTCAAAATGTATTCTTTGTTCTTACTCTCAGTACTCATAACTTTGGCCCCCTAAGACCGTCATTATTTGCCTCCAAAACACCCCCAAGGCCCTTTTTAGAGACAAAAGAATCCTGACGAGGCGCGAAACGCCTCGCATAACTCAATGATTAAATTAAAGAATTAGATTAAAACTTCTGTCCTGGCACCCAGCTTGTTCCGGCCAGAGGTACTCGCGCCATTGCTGCAGACTCAACTGTCAGGGCAACCATATCTTCCGGCTCCAGATTACGCAGATCGTTCTTACCGCAGGCACGAGCCAGGGTTTGCGCTTCCAGAGTCAGAACGTTCAGATAGTTCGCCAACTTACGACCACCCGCAACTGGATCCAGACGTTTCATTAACTCAGGGTCCTGAGTCGAGATACCCGCAGGGTCTTTACCTTCATGGTAATCATCGTAGAAGCCAGCAGCTGAACCAATCTCTTTAAACTCTTTGTCGTACATTGGGTGGTTACAACCCAGTGCAACCAGAGCCGCTGTACCAATCGCAACCGCATCTGCGCCCAGCGCCATACATTTCGCAACGTCAGCACCATTTCGAATCCCCCCGGAAACGATCAGCTGTACTTTACGATGCATGCCCATTTCCTGAAGCGCCTGCACGGCTTGTGGAATTGCTGCCAGTGTTGGGATACCAACGTGTTCAATAAACACATCCTGAGTTGCAGCTGTACCACCTTGCATACCGTCCACAACGATCACGTCAGCACCGGCTTTAACCGCCAGTTTCACATCGTAGTAAGTACGGGTAGCACCCACTTTGATGTAGATAGGCACCTGCCAGTCTGTAATTTCACGCAGCTCCTGAATTTTGATCGCCAGATCATCCGGGCCTGTCCAGTCCGGGTGACGGCAGGCAGAACGCTGGTCTACACCCATTGGCAATGTACGCATCTGAGCAACACGGTCAGTAATCTTCTGACCCAACAGCATGCCGCCACCGCCTGGTTTTGCACCCTGCCCCAATACCACTTCAATGGCATCTGCTTTACGCAGATCATCCGGGTTCATACCGTAACGAGATGGCAGATACTGATACACCAGTTTGCTTGACTGACCACGCTCTTCCGGAGTCATACCACCATCACCAGTAGTGGTGGATGTACCCATCAATGATGCACCACGACCCAGCGCTTCTTTAGCGTTGGCAGACAACGCACCAAAACTCATGCCCGCAATAGTTACCGGGATATCCAGTTCAATAGGTTTCTTCGCAAAACGAGTACCCAGAGTCACGGAGGTGTTACATTTCTCACGGTAACCTTCCAGTGGGTAACGGGACATACTCGCACCCAAAAACAGTAGGTCATCAAAATGCGGCAATTTACGTTTAGCACCGAAACCACGAATATCGTAGATACCTGTTTCTGCAGCGCGGCGGATTTCAGACATGGTTGTACGGTCGAATGTAGCTGATTCGCGCAGACCATCTTTTACATTAATATCATCACTCATTGTTCTGTCCTCAGATTCAGCCATTAGTACGCAGCAGCGTTATCTACTTTGAAGTTGTACAGCTGGCGAGCCGAGCCGTAACGTTTAAAAGATGCTGGATCTTCATCTACACCAGCGCGGTTCAATAGCTCAGTAAGCTCCTGAATATGCTCTTCACGCATCTCTTTCTCGATGCAGTCAGCACCCAGAGATTTCACAGTGCCTTTGACATAGATCTTTACTTCGTAGAGTGAGTCACCCAGTGCATCACCGGCATCACCACAGACAACCAAATTGCCCGCTTGACCCATGAAGCAGCTCATATGACCAACATCGCCTTTAACCACGATATCCACACCCTTCATTGAGATACCGCAACGTGCACCGGCATTGCCTTCAACAACCAGCAGACCACCATGCGCTGTCGCACCCGCTGCCTGAGAAGCATCACCTTTTACACGCACTGTGCCAGACATCATATTTTCAGCGACACCCTGACCCACGTTGCCGTGAACAGTGACATGGGCTTTTTTGTTCATACCTGCGCAGAAGTAACCGGCATGACCTTTAACATCTACCGCTAGGTTCTGGTCCAGACCGCAGGCAATATTGTGTTGACCTTTAGGTTCCAGTACTTCCCATTCGCGTTCTGTGCACTCAGGAGCCTGATCATGCAGAGCCTGATTAAGGTCACGTACTGTCTGTGTTTCTAAGTTGATCGTTTTCATGATTCGTTCCTTAACTAAACTCTTACTGTTCACGTTCCCAGACATAGATTGTCTCTGGCTCAGGCTCCCACACTTTCGCGTTTTCAATTCCCGGAAGTGTTGTCAGTGCCTGATACTCAGAAGCCATCGCTACGTAATCATCGGTTTCAGCCAAAACTGCTGGTTTACATGCAATTGGGTCACGTACGACTGCGAAACCGTCACGAGTACCGATTGTGAATGTGAAGAAACCATCCAGATCTTTAAGAGCGTTCTCTAGTGCCTCATTCAGAGAGTCACCTTTCTGAAGACGCAGAGTCAGGTAACCGGCTGCCACTTCGGAGTCGTTCTCAGTCTGGAACGTCACACCTTCGCGTTTCAGTTCTTCACGCAGACGGTTGTGGTTTGAAAGTGAACCGTTATGTACAAGACACAGATCCTGACCGGTAGAGAACGGGTGACTGCCTTCCATTGTTACCGCCGACTCAGTCGCCATACGGGTATGGCCGATAATGTGGCTGCCTTTCATGCCTGACAGATTGAACGTCTCAGCAATGTTTTCTGGCAGACCCACTGCTTTAAGAATCTCGATAGACTGACCGGCACTCAGAACCAACACTTCAGGTGCCAGCTCTTCTACACAAGCAGATGCACTCTCAGCAGAAGCCTGTACTTTGACAACAGCTACATTACTGTTCTGGAACCACTCAACACCGCAGCCCAACGCATCCTGCATCGAACGCGCCAGCGCATCCCAGTCGTAGGACTCTTCAACATGGCGCAGGGTCAGTTTGGTTGAACCCTCTGCAACCTCATCGCCATAGATTGCAAAACCCGCACTGTCAGGGCCTCGGTCTGTCATCGCAATCAACATTGGCGTAAACAGTTCGCCGATCTGACTTTCAAGTGCCTTATTCTTTAAATAAAGGCCAACAATTCCACACATAAAAACCTCGTACTCTTATCAATTAGCACTTAAAAAATTAGAAAAACTCTGCGTAATGTTTCAGTTCCCAATCGGAAACATGGCGGCTGTATTCAGTCCACTCCATACGTTTCACTTTCAGGAATTCAGATACGATCTCTTTACCCAGACGTTCAGTCAGAACAGTGTCAGCTTCCAATGCATCCAAAGCTTCATTCAGGTTCTGAGGTAGAATTTCGATGCCCTGCTCTTTACGCTCTTCTTCAGACAGAGCAAACAGGTTGATGTTTTTCGGCTCACCCGGGTCCAGCTCGCGCTCGATACCATCAAGGCCTGCAGCAATCAGTGCAGCGTGAACCAGATATGGGTTACAGCCAGAATCCGGAAGACGGAACTCTAAGCGACCGTATGGAATACGAACCATCGCGGAACGGTTGTTATCACCGTAAGCAATGTAAGCAGGCGCCCAGGTTGCACCCGATGCAGTACCGCCAACTACCAGACGCTTGTAGGAGTTAACTGTTGGTGCTGCGATAGCACACAACGCTTTAGCGTGATGCAGCAGACCTGCAGTGAAGTGGTAAGCCATTTTAGAAAGACCCATACCGTTGCTGTCGCTGTCATCGTTGAACAGGTTTTTGCCATCTTTATCCGTGATAGAAAGATGGAAGTGCATACCGTTACCCGTACGATCTGAAGCAGGCTTAGGCATAAAGGAACACACCATGCCCATGTCATTCGCGATCTCACCTGCACCCATGCGAACCATTGTGAAACGGTCGGCAGACTCCAGCGCATTACCGTAGGTGTAGTTGATCTCAAACTGACCATTCGCATCTTCGTGGTCGATCTGATAAACGTCGAAGTCCAGCTTCTGCAGAGACTCAACCAGTGTTTCCAGGAACTCACGGGAACGGGACAGACCTTTATAGTCGTAGCAAGGTTTATCCAGCACATCACTTTCATCGACAGGTTTCAGGCTGCCATCTTCACCACGGTTAAACAGTGAGAATTCCGGCTCCAAACCCGTATTCAGTGTCCAGCCTTTATCTGCCAGAAGCTTAAGTTGCTTTTTCAGTACTACTCGGCTGTCG
>JASBRM010000329.1 GCA_030149405.1 Neptuniibacter sp.
GTCAGCACTACTCAATGGTTGGGGCTGCATCTGCCAAACAGCCATATCCTCAGAGGAGGCTGTTGAGATTGTTAAGTCTCAGGCATTCCAACCCGAATTGATTCTGGCCGACTACCACTTATCGGAAACACTCACTGGCATTATGGCCCTGAAAGATATTGAGCCTTTACTGGAAAAAGCCGTACCTGCAATTGTGATTACTGCGGACCGAACAGATGAAGTCAAAGCCGAAATCGAAGACTTTGGCGCTCAACTTCTCACCAAACCAATCCGCCCGGCAGCGTTAAGAGCGATGATCAACAAAACCATTGCCACGTCCCGTGCTAACGAGTCTGACTAAGATTTCGATAGGAACAAAAAAAGGCGCTTAAAGCGCCTTTTTTATATTCATTGCAAGATTACTCAAGGTCAGTCTTAGGAGGTTCAACCCCTAATCGTTGCGCAGCAATCACCGCCTGAGTTCGGCTATGCACGCCCAATTTACGCAGAATCGCAGTAACATGAGCCTTAATAGTCGCCTCAGATACATTTAACTCATACGCAATCTGCTTGTTCAGAAGCCCTTCTGTCAACATGGTGAGTACTCTGAACTGCTGCGGAGTCAAAGCTGCCAGAGCCGCAGCGAATTTCTGATCATCTTCGCTGACATCACCAAGGTTATCGGCAACTTCCTGCGGTAACCATTCTTCACCCTGAAGAACCGCAACAATTGCCTCTCCAATTGTATCAAGAGGTGCTGACTTTGGAATAAAACCAGACGCGCCATAATCAATCGCACGTTTCATAACGTTTGGCTGCTCACTACCTGAAACAACCACAACCGGAATACCCGGATTCTGACCACGCAGGAAAACCAAACCAGAGAAACCGTTCGTTCCAGGCATATGAATATCCAACAGCACCAGATCTGCATCTGAGTGTTGATCCACTGCCCCTTGAACAGCTTGTAGAGAGTCAGCCTCGATTGTCTCCACTCCAGGCAGTGCCTGAGCAACAGCCTGCTTTAACGCAGCTCTGAACAACGGATGATCGTCTGCGATTATAATTTTTTGTGCTAACTGCATGCGTTCAGTTCCCCCTTAAGAAATCCTGATAGAACGCGGGCCTGAAGAAAACAACTTCTCCCCGGCGCAACTACACTATAAAACAAAAAACTCCCGCAAGACTAGGTATTTCCTAGCCCGGCGGGAGTTTTAATAACTAATGACTAATAATTAGTCTTGGCGATTCATACGATTTTCGATCAGATCATCAACTACGGATGGATCAGCCAGGGTAGATGTATCACCCAGAGCACTGAAATCATCTTCTGCAATCTTACGCAGAATACGGCGCATGATTTTACCAGAACGTGTCTTAGGCATGCCTGGCGCGAACTGAATCAAGTCAGGTGATGCAATTGGACCGATCTCAGAACGTACGTGCAAACGCAGCTCTTTCAGAAGCTCGTCAGACTGCTCGTAGCCAGCCTGCAGAGTTACGTATACGTAGATGCCCTGACCCTTAACTTCGTGTGGGTAGCCAACTACAGCTGCTTCAGCAACCGCTTCGTGAGCAACCAACGCAGATTCAACCTCTGCAGTACCCATACGGTGACCAGAAACGTTGATTACGTCATCTACACGGCCTGTGATCCAGTAGTAACCATCTTCGTCACGACGTGCGCCATCACCTGTAGTGTATACGCCTTTGTACGTGCTGAAGTAAGTCTGAGTAAAGCGCTCGTGATCACCCCAGATAGAACGAGCCTGAGATGGCCAAGAATCAGTGATAACCAGGTTACCGTCTGTTGCACCTTCCAGAGTTTTACCATCCGCATCCAACAGAGCTGGCTGAACACCAAAGAATGGACGGGAAGCAGCACCTGGTTTAGCGTCACATGCACCTGGCAGAGGCAGAATCATCATGCCGCCAGTTTCAGTCTGCCACCAAGTATCAACGATAGGGCAACGACCCTGACCGATAATACGGTGGTACCAATCCCAAGCTTCTGGGTTGATTGGCTCACCTACAGAACCCAAGATACGCAGAGTAGACAGATCAGAGTCACCCAGTACGTCTTCGCCCTGCTGCATCAGTGCACGGATAGCCGTTGGTGCAGTGTAGAACTGGTTAACTTTATGTTTTTCGATAACACGGCCGAAACGGCTGTTGTCTGGGTAGCTTGGTACACCTTCAAACATCAGAGAAGTTGCGCCGTTTGCCAGAGGTCCGTATACGATATAGCTGTGACCTGTTACCCAACCTACGTCAGCAGTACACCAGTAGATATCACCTTCTTTGTAGTCGAATGCGTACTCATGAGTCATAGACGCATATACTAGGTAACCACCTGTAGTATGCTTCAGACCTTTTGGAGCACCTGTAGAACCAGATGTGTACAGAATGAACATTGGATCTTCTGCGTTCAGTTCTTCAGCCGGGCAATCTGCAGATGCAGCGCCTACAAGCTCTTCGTACCAAACATCAACGCTGTCATCCCATGCAACATCTTCTTCAACACGCTTAACAACGATTACGCTGTCAACAATGTCTTTAACTTCACCGTGCTGCAGAGCTTTATCAACGTTAGCTTTCAGCGGTACAGACTTACCTGCACGCAGAGAGTAGTTAGAGGTTACAACAACTTTAGAGTTTGCACCTTCGATACGTGCTGCCAGTGCTTCTGGAGAGAAACCACCAAACACGATTGAGTGAACCGCACCAATACGCGTACAAGCCAGCATAGCTACAGCAGCTTCTGGGATCATTGGAAGGTAAAGAGTTACAACATCGCCCTTCTCAACGCCCTGAGCTTTCAGTGCATTTGCAAACTTACATACACGCTCATGCAGATCACGGTAAGTAATATTTTCAGATTCGCTTGGATCGTCGCCTTCCCAGATGATAGCAACCTGATCACCACGAGTTTCAAGGTGACGGTCAAGACAGTTGTGGGAAACGTTCAGAGTACCGTCTTCATACCAACGGATATCAACATTATGCGGATCAAAAGAAGTGTTTTTAACTTTTGTATATGGTTTGAACCAATCTAGGCGCTTACCTGCTTCGCCCCAGAATGTATCCGGATCATTTACTGACTGCTCGTACATTGCCTGATATTTTTCATTGTCAATGTGCGCGTTAGCTGCGACTTCCGGACTTACTGGATATACCTTTTCACTCATCGTGATGCCCTTAGCTTGATTATTATTTATCGTGGATAGCCATCACAAGCATTTGTACATTCTTATTTTCAGCCAGCGTGGTCCCATCGGGACTTAGATTTATACAGAAGTGATGACAATCCCCTGAATTAGACATTGGTATATCCAAGATAAGACCTTAGTCTCTAAAGGTGTAATCAGATTCTTCTCTATCCGGCAGAAAACTCTTTTTGTTATATATACTTGTTATCGTTATTACGCTCTGTGTGGCATAAACACGCAATTCGCTCTTCAGATGACATGAATCACTCTTGCGCGCCTTATCTATACCATGATGAAAGTCGGCTCGACAATTATTCTTGTCAATCCAGCGCTCTTTTTTATTAGTTTTTCTAATTATAAGCACCGAATTTCTTGCGCTAACGACCCAGAAGCTTATCCAGATCCAGACCTATTTCTCGCATTTTCGCCAATTTGTATCGAAGAGTGCGCGGGCTGATCCCAAGCTTTTCTGAAGCTTCTTTGCGACTACCATTTGTTGCTTTAAGCGCATCAATAATCAGTTGATACTCATGCTGACGCATATCTTCTCCCAACTGACCTGCAAGATCCTCAGAAGTCGCCTCATGTTCCTCCAACTGAGTCTGAGGTAAATCATCCGGATTCAGCATGAGGTCCGAGACGCCAACCTCTGTCCCGGCTTGCAGAATAAGCGCTCTTTGCACAACATTATCCAGTTCACGCACATTACCCGGCCATGCGTAGTCAGTGAGCGACTGTTTTACTTCATCAGAGATGGACACCGGTGAGCGATGCATTTTATGACAATACTTACGGAATAGTCGTTCCGCCAACGGCGCAATATCCAACTTACGCTCCCTTAAGGGCTTCCACTGCAGGGGAAACACATTCAAGCGGTAGAAAAGATCCTCGCGGAACTTACCTTCTTTTACATAAGACTCAAGCTTACGGTTTGTGGTTGCCAGCACCCGGACATCCAGAGAAATTACTTTACGCCCACCAATACGTTCCACTTCCTGCTCTTGCAACACGCGCAGCAGCTTGGCTTGTAGACCCAGATCCATTTCGGAGATCTCATCTAACAGGATGGTTCCACCATTTGCCTGTTCGAATTTACCCGGAGCACTTGCATAAGCTCCGGTAAAGGCCCCTTTTTCATGTCCAAACAGCGTCGCTTCCAGCATATTCTCAGGAATTGCAGCGCAGTTAATTGCGATAAAGGGCTTACCTGATCGGCCAGAGTGATTATGTATGTATTGAGCCAGCACCTCTTTACCGGTTCCGGATTCACCCGATATTAAGACAGTAGAGTCCGATGCAGCTACACGACGTGCCAGTTGTAACAGCTGTTTACTTGAAGCTTCTTCTGCAATGGGCTGTTCTACTTCCTGACTAGCTGTTTCACCTACTGCAAAACGTCTGACAGAAGAGATCAGGGCATCCGAATCAAAAGGCTTCATCAAATAATCAACAGCACCCGCCTTGATTGCCTCTACCGCTTTATTGACCTGCCCGAACGCAGTAATGAGCATTACCGGTAATGCTGGATAGCCCGAGCGGATCTTCTCTAGCAGCTCATGTCCATCCATGCCAGGCATATTGACGTCACTGACGACCATGTCCACCTGATTCTGCTGAAGTAACTGAAGCGCCTGTTCAGCATTTTCTGCAGCGAGATAATCAAATCCAGCAAGCTCCAGCGTATCGCACAAAGCTTCCCGCAGTTCATTATCATCTTCAACGATCAGAATTTTATTACTCATAAAAGTATCCGTAAGAGCCAATTACGCTGCTATTTAAGAAGTTGCACATGGAATAAGTATTGATGCTGTGGTTCCAATATCTTTGCTAGAACTTAGCTTAAAAGACCCCTGATGCGCACGCGCGACCACCTGAGCGACTGCGAGCCCAAGACCTGTACCATGAGACTTGGTTGTATAGAAGGGCTGCAAAGCATTGTTAATTTCTTCAGCAGTCATTCCCGGTCCCTGATCACAAATATCCATTATCAGCATATTGTCCGACTCAGAGAATCGAATCTTAAGCTCACTGCCTTTACCACAAGCCTGAAGAGCATTTTCAACCAGATTCATACAGACGCCGAGTAACGCCTCACGGTTACATTGAATCTGAACATCTGGAGCCAGATTTTCACAATCACAATCGGCATCAAAATTCACCAGAGGCAGATCCAACTGATCTTCTAGAGCGGACATAAACTCAGATGAAGTCACAGTATCATCCAAGCGCATCTCACCCCGAGCAAAAATCAGCATATCCCGAACCTGCTGTTCCAGATTAGTCAGCCGGGATTTCACCTTACCTGCAAACTTCTGGCGCTGCTCAGGTTGCAGATCAGGACGGTTAAGATGATCAACATACAACAGTGCAGCAGATAAAGGGGTTCTAATCTGATGCGCCAGAGAAGCCATCATCCGCCCCATTTCAGAAAGTCTCTGATAGTGGGATAAACGACTTTGAAGTAATCGGGTTTCGGTCTGATCCGTTAACAGAAGCAATTGGCCGGGTTCAACATCCATCGCTTTGGTCATAATGCTGACCTTACGACCGTCTTTTAGTGACACCTCATGACCGTCGTCGTTTTGGGGAGCGAAGCTTCTATTGATAATTTCAAACCATGGCACTCCCTTTAAAGGTGAACCCAAGAAATTTTCAGCAGCCGGGTTTGCATCCGAGACAACACCAGAACCATCAATAATAACTACACCCGCAGGCAACAATTTCAAAAGGTGATTAAAGCGGTCATTCAAACCAGCATTTTTATCGTCTTCAGCCTGGCGCTTTTCGGATTCATGAGACAACTTCGTTTCAATCGTTGCCAGTTGAGCTTCGAGTTCAGCAATGCGTTGCTGACAATATTTAAGGTCGTTTAAGTCAGACATGGCTATTTCCGCTGAATCCCGAACTTACGCATTTTCTCAACTAACGTTGTTCTTCGAATTTGTAACGTTTCAGCCGCTCTGGCAACAACTCCGGAATTGCGGCTCAGTGCCTGCTCAATGAGCGACTTCTCAATCAGCTCCAGATGTTCTTTCAGATCGACGCCACCTTCAGGAAGAAGATCTAACGCAGGAGTCATATTAAGAGAGGTTTCGATAGTCTGCTTGGCAGCACCTATTTGATAACGTTCGGGATCAGGCTCGTCTATATACTGAAATTTTTCGGGCAATTCTGAAACACCCACAACACCTTCGGGATACATGATCGCCAAACGTTCCAGCAAGTTAGATAACTCTCTGACATTACCCGGCCATGAGTGCTGTTTGAGTGAATCAATAGCTACAGGATGCAGTTTTACAGAATCCAAACCCTGCTCCTGCAGCCTGGCCACCAGCTCTTCCAAAAGCAACGAAAGGTCTTCGATTCGATCGCGCAGGGGAGGCATCTCTATTGGGAAAACATTTAACCGGTAATACAGGTCTTCCCTGAAATCACCCGTCTCAATCATATCCTCAAGATTTTTATGTGTAGCGGCAATGACTCTTACATCCGCTTCCAGCGTTTTACTGCCACCAATTCTCTCGTATTTTCGCTCTTGCAAGACTCGCAACAGCTTCACCTGCATCGGCAAAGGCATATCACCTATTTCATCCAGAAACAGCGTGCCTCCCTGTGCCAATTCGAACCTACCTGGCCGACTGCTCACAGCACCGGTGAATGCCCCTTTTTCATGCCCAAACAGTTCACTTTCCAGAAGGTCGGCTGGAATTGCACCGCAGTTTATTGGCACAAAGGGCCCATTTTTTCGGGCAGAATGGTCATGCAGGTTACGGGCAACCACCTCTTTACCCGTTCCAGACTCGCCCGTGATCATCACATTAACATCGCGCCCAGCAACCTTCTGCATGGATGCTCGGACAGAAACCATTGCATGACTGTTACCCACCAGAGAAGCAAACATCTCGGTCAAATCCGAGGCTGATGCCTGAGCGGTGACTGAGCCGTAATAAATCTGAGCTTTATGGAAACAGTCTAAGAGTTGCTTATAGTTAAGAGGCAATTCCAACTGACCAACCAAACGAGCGCCGATCTCCTCTGGAAGGTTCTCAGCTTCACGCCATTGCCCAATGGTGATAATTGCCGCCTCAGGATACTGACCCGCCAAATCCCCAATAATTTTTTCCAAAGACAGAGGTAACTGGCTCTGACCCAGCAGCACCAACCGAACAGAGCTAATTTTTTCGTTGTCCTGTACCGACTGTAACCAGTCAACAAAGCTGAAAAATCGACACTGCTGATCAAGAAAGGTGAGTGACGCATCCAGTACTTCTCTACGACTGAGATCGTCATCAATAATTAGCGTCTGAGGCGAATCCGACATCTGGGGTGTCTCGTTTATCTTTTGGGTAATAGTGGCCCCAGGCACCCCAAAAGTCAATTTAATGACACGAATATTAAAACCTAATAATTATGACTTTTTTTTGGCATTATCAATCGCATATTGCTTTTCGCATATACAGGGTATCTCCTGCGACATAAGCAATATCAAAGCGCCCAGTTTGCAGCAAGTTATCCCCTGCTCTTCTTGGACCATCCCCAAAAGCCCAAAGGTAATCATCTACGGCTATCCAGCCACCAACACACACATGCGGTTCCCATAGCTTGATATCCTTAGTCACTTCATCAAAGTGATGATTACCGTCAATGTGTAAGAAAGCTATTTGCTTAGAGGCCGGCACAGTTAGACCATCAAAAACTCCCTCTAAATACTTTGGCAGAGCCTTTTCTGACGAACTTTGTATATAGGTTACATTTTTTAACAATGAGATTGAGGACTTGAAAATGGCAAAAATTTTGGACACGTCGATAATATCCGCTTGAGCATCTAAAACTGCTGCCTTTCCCTCTTGAGGTTTAATCTCTTTAATATCCCAAGGGTCTATACAAATCAGACTTGAGTTGCCGAAATGAGAAGCCAAAATTCCAAGTGCATAAGCAGACTTGCCGTATAGAGATCCAATTTCCACCCAATCACCATCTGGAATGTCCTGAGCTAGGTAGATAAGAGCTTCAAGTTTTTGGTTGTCTGATTGACCTGGAATTTGATTGTAATTCATACACAAGGAGGCAACCTGCTCCACACTGAATCGCTTATCCAGACCACATTTCTGGAGTTTATCAAATAGATGCTGCCCCCAAACGAAATGCTTTTCAAAACGATTCCACTCAATATCAAACGGGTACTCTGAAGATAAAAAAACACCCAAATCTTTCTCTAGCTGATGCTCATGCTCCTTAAATATCCCCCATACCCCAGCATGACCTGTGTAAACATTTGTAATCGAATTTGATGAAACCACCTCAACAAACTCATCCCAAAAACAAGGATCAGAAATATAAGGCAAAAAGAGCGAATCCTTACCAAGAAAATGATTTCCCTTTGAGGAACTAGCCCCCACAACTTCCACACCCAGCTTCTCTATAAGCATGAATTTCTCGAGATCAGTCTCGCAATCGCAAGGGAAAACTAATAGTTTCATATGGCAGAAGGCCCTTAGATGTAATCATTTTCTGAGCAGAACTATAACACTGTAAAGGTCACAGCTTAACTGCCTCACATCATCCCCCCAACAAAGCATGACGAGCTAGATTTGAGTTGATAATATTTCTGGATGAATTGCCAAATGAGCCGTATTCAAAGGATATCCCCAAAATGCTAAAGGGCGCAGATAACTGCAACAAACCTATTTCTATGGTTAATCCAGAGAATATTATTGATAGTTTTCATTCAGCATCACCTGCAAACCAGGAATTGATAACCACACTATTCAATCCCAACTCAGATCAAAAAATCTATCTCTTAGGCCAAAATGAGCAATCCAAAGCTCTATGCGACAGGATCGAAATTAGCGGTATAGTCAATGATTTTGAAAAAGATAAACTCTATTGGAATGGAAAAGTCATAATCAGCAGCTCAGAAATTCCAATTGGATCAATTGTTATAAATTGCTCAACATCCATTAGCCCTATTTCTGCTGCAAAGAATCTGACTAAGCTAAAACATATTACCGTTCTGGCCTTTTCAGACTTGATCAAACTCAAAGAACACAAAAGCCTTATTCCAGAATTTGTTTTAGAAGCTCGCAAAGACTTATGCGACCACACAGAAAAGTATGAACATATTTTCTCCATACTTAGTGATAAGGAATCCAAGGCAGTATTCAATAAACTACTGTCGTTCAGGCTCACAGCAGATGCAAATTATATGCAGGGCTTTCATGTGAGACCACATGAACAATATTTCGAACCTTTTATTGGCAAATTAATTGATGCAAGTTTTGTAGACTGCGGTGGGTACGACGGTGATACAACCGAAGAGTTCATCTCACGATACCCAAAATATTCGAAAGTTTATTTATTTGAACCGTCCAGTACCAACATGCTCCGGGCGAAAGAACGCCTGAAAGACAAGAAAAACATCGATTTCATACCTCTAGGTGTCTCAGATACATCAGGCACTTTGTCTTTTGAGGCTGATTTAGGCTCAGCCTGTTCTGTATCGACAGAGGGAGCTGTCTCAATCGAAGTAACGACTCTTGATGATTACACCGATGAAGAATTATCTTTTATTAAGATGGATCTTGAAGGCTGGGAGCAAAATGCATTATCCGGTGCCAGAAGACATATCAAAAATGATAGACCGATCATGGCTATTGCTGTCTACCATACAATTTCGGACTTTTGGAAAATCCCCAATTTAATCCTTGAAATAAACCCAGGCTATAAACTGTATTTGCGTCACTATACGGAAGGCTGGTCTGAGACAGTGATGTATTTTGTACCTGAATAGTTTCTATATAAAAGTCGAAAACGTGGAACCTCTGTAGAGATCCTTTATATGAGGCAATATATACTTTGATGTGCTGAGTACATTCCATGTATCACCAACTTACTTTCGCTGACGGTGGTTTATCGCGGCACAAAAAACAGGCTAATTTCGCCGCATATACGGCTTATTCAGTACAATAATGAAGAGACCTGAGCTTAATAGCAGGTTACTTAAGGAGTACAGCATTAATGTTTAAGAATTTGCTCGCCAGCGCAAACATTGGCGTGAACGAGATTAAACTGAAGGAATTATTAACGATTCGTTCTAAAGTTCATGAATGTCCCAAAATTAATACATTATTTCCACCTGTTGAAATTGGCAGCATAACTTTAGTAGATCAAATTGTTTTACTCTCTCTGGCCCAGATAATTGATCCTAAAAAGGTTGTGGAAATTGGAACATACTTGGGTTACTCGGCCAGCATATTGGCAATGAACCTGAAGAATGCTGAGATTTATACTATAGATCTTCCCAAAAGTGATGAGGTAGAAAGCCTGCAGGTTGATCGTGACAGCATCTATGAGGATGGTGCCCAGAACGATAACTACCTTCGTAAAAAGCAGAACCTTGATGGAGAGGTTTATCTGGAGAATCTCTCTGATGCCGAGCTGAAAAGGGTTGAGTTAATAAAAGCCGACTCTACTAAACTAAATTTTGCAGAAGCATTTGGTAACGTAAGCTTCGTCTTTATTGATGGGGGGCATGAATCTCACATCATTGAAAAGGATACTTTGAATGCGCGATCCGTGGTGTCAAAGGGGGTTATTATTTGGCATGACTTTGGCTCAAACATACATACCGACGTTACTGACTTCCTGAGCGCCCAAAAAGATCGAAAAATTTTTCATGTACTCGGTTCTTTATGTGCTTTCGAACTTATCGGGTTTGAATAGAAAACATGATCCGATCCGCAACTAACTTTCTGGATAAAGAAGAGCTTAAAGCTTTAACTACGTCCAACAACATAAAAGCATTTACTGATCTTTGTATCCGTATACTTCTTTCTGTATTGCTAATTTTCGGAATGATTCAAGGCTATGACATTCATCCGCTAATTGGCGTGATTTTTTGGTATTTGTACTCAATTCAACTCCATTTTTGGGGGTATGCAGGATTAGGTCATGAAGTCTTTCACCGCAAGGTTTTCTCAAACAAAAAGCTGAATCAATGGTTGTTCTATTGGTGTTCGGCAATAACATGGAATAACAGTAGGTTTTTTGCTAAGAGCCACCTATATCATCACTCGCATACATTTGAAGATAACGATTCAGAAGCGACTTCTGAGACATCTTGGAGAGGCTTTGACGTACTGCTGTATTTGCTGATTGATTTTAGGCTGATGGTAAAGCGAATCCGTTATACGTTAGTTAATGCGGCGGGGTATTATCCTGACTTTACGTTAATAGAAGATAAAGAAATTACTCGCGCCGCTCAGCGCACTTTAATGTTAAATCTTTTGATCCTTATATTTGTTTACAGTATTTCCCAGAGCAATCTGCTTACTTTAGCTATAGGGCTTGCTCCATTTACTGGCTCTTTGTTGAACAAGGTGTTAGCTAAATCCCAGCACCACGGCTTAGCGTCCGAATCTGAAAAGGGACCGTTATCTCACTCAAGAACCATTCCATTACCAAAACTTCTTAGTTTTCTGTATGCGAATATGAACTACCATGCCGAACACCATTTGTTGCCTTCTGTACCTTACTACAACTTGCCTGATCTTCACGCGGTATTAAAAGAGCAAAAGGTTATTCAGCCCATATCGCTGAATAAATTTCTACAAACTTGGATATCAGGAAAATATGAAGAGCAAGATGCGAAAGGCATATAATTAATGACGCTATTAACAAGAAAATCTAGCTACAGATTTTACTCTCAAGTTGCAGCGGGTAGTGGTGAAGTAGAACTGATTGACCTTCCCGGCAAATTTGCTTTCCATCAAGCATTCGCCGTCGGTGAACTCTAATTATGTGTGTAACTAATTAGGGGAGGTTTACAGATAGATCAGCATTTAAAAATGCCACAACAAGCAGATAGCCACTTTGCGATCAATAAACAAATCAGAACTGTTCAAGTCAAAGAAACCGATATAACTCCCTGTTTAGTAATGCTTTGTAAAGTTGCTCTTGATGAGCAAAACTTGAAGCATTAAGAAACATTAACCCGGCACGCCCCTGCGGGCCTGATTTTAAATAATCTCCAGAATTCGCCAACGGCAACCAACGCTCAATCCAACATGGCTGGCAAAACTTCATACCAATGAACATCATATCCTCGACAGCAGATACCGTATGACGAATTACAGGCTTATTTTGTTGATACGAAGTGGGAGCTTTCATTCCAAGTCCCAGAAACGGTCGAACGTAATTTTCCGTGTAGTCAAAGCCAGTGTTCATTTCAATAAGCTGGCTATATAAATCCCCCGGGCACCGGCGAGTCATTTCGATGAGATAGACCTGATCATAAGACTGAATAAACTGCGTATGTATAAGTCCGTCCAGCAGATTAAGGTCAGCCACAATGGTCTCTATTGATTGACGGAGTTGATTCAGTAATACCTGTGGATAGTCAGATTCCACAACACTCAAGTCAACGGCATATGGGTAAGCGGTGGAATCTTCCCGAACGATAAAATCCACTAACACTTTGCCATTCTGCACAAAAGCCGAGTGACTCAATAACTGTCCCGGTATGCAATCTTCACAAACAAAACTATTCGAGGGTGAATATTTCTTAGCTAACTCAACAGCCGCATCCAATTCGGATGGGCCAGCCACGACGGTAATGCCATTTCCACTGAACCCATCGACGGGTTTCACAATTAATGGGAACGACAAGTCCATAGATAGCTGTTGAACCTTAGGTACTGAAATACCTAACCTATCGGACAAAGCTCTGAATTTGTCTTTCAGGTTGATGTTCCGATCATTCTCTGGAGGCTCTATTCCTGGGAAACCCATTTCACGGCTGACAATAGAGCAAGACGTGTAAGATCGGTCAGTACAGCCGGGTACAATGAATTTATACTTTTCCCGGTTTACCAATTCAGACAACTTATCAGTATCGGAGTAATCCAGGCACCAATAGTGTTCTGCCGACTTCGCCAATGCATCATCCGGGCGACCGCCCACAACATGAGCTTCATATCCTAAATTCTGAATTGACTGGTATATCGGTTGGGCAGAAAAACCAGTATCAACTAAAAGAACCTTTTCACCCATGCTCAATACTCAACCTTTACCAATGAACCATTTTCAGCTGCTTGTTTGATCGCTTCTACAACAGCCAGATTCCGGTAACCATCATCTATGGTTACTGTGGGTTTAACTGTTCCTTTCATCAATTCAACAAATTCAAGAATCTGATTTTGAAGTGGGTCTTCACGGTTCAAGCTGGCCCGAGTTTCATCAAAAGATGACATCCATGAAGCATCTTGCTCCGAGCCATATGATTTAATCACCATGGACGGAATTTCCATCATCCCTTTAGTTCCAGATACCACATAACAGTATTCATCCGGAAAAAACGGGTACACTGGATTTTCACCCGAGGTCATCTCCCAGCTTTTTGAAGAGGCTGTGCAATCAGATAGTACAAAAGAACCTAAAGCACCTGAATCAAAACGCAGGTTAATGACAGCAGTATCTTCCACCTCAGTCTGGCGCACGCTCGTGGAAGAGATCACCTGTACCGATTCTATCTCCCCTAGCAACGCCCGGAGGTTACTGATTTCGTGAATCATATTCAGTAGGATAG
>JASBRM010000342.1 GCA_030149405.1 Neptuniibacter sp.
AAAGGAACGAGTGTTGGAGGCTGTTGTTCACAACAGCACCCGCAGGGGCGCAAGCATGCTTGCGATCATTGTAGGTCATCTCACTGCATGCACTATCAGCACGCTATTGTTAACCATTACTTACCCCAACACCTCACCTCACAAACTGTGATTTCTGCCTTCGCAGGAATGACGAGGTTGTTGTGTGGTTGTGGTTCATCACAATAGAAAAAGCCCATCATGATAGGGGCTAAGATCAAATAGGTCAGTTGCTTCTGCCAGAGAGGGGCTTTTTTATGCTTCAAATCACAGATTTGAGGCTGATAGCTTTAATAAAGTTTCTTATTAGGTTAGAAAACGCTTAGAATCTCTTGCTGAAATAATTAAGGTGTTATTTGAGTCAGATGTATACAGAAGATGATATTCGCCGCTTAAAGTGGCAAAGCCGTCGTGGCATGTTAGAACTGGATGTACTCTTTGTGCCGTTCGTAGAAGAAGCCTTTGCTGACTTGGAAGAAGCGGACCAAGACCGCTTTGTGAAACTGCTGGATGAAGAGGATCAAGACCTGTTTGTGTGGTTGATGGAAAGGGAAGTGCCAGCTGATCCTGATCTTCAAAGGATTGTGAGAATTATTCTGGAGCGTGTTCAGCCTAGTTGATTGTAAAATAAGTGTTTCTCGTACCCTGGCCTGTTGTTGTGTCGGGGTGTTTTTATGTGCTTTTTATTCCCTTAATATCGCTCAGATTGGGCTTTTCCAGAAGTCGCTTTTAAGCACCTTTCTTTTGTTTATATCTGGTATTTTTTTCTTCTCCAGGGTGCTGTTGCTATCAGGTCAATCCATTGTCTCTTTTAGCTGGTCGATCGAGACAAAACAATTATCGTTGTATTTGAAAGATGGTGAGCAGCTAGAGGTAGAAAGTATTAGACAGAGCGTGGTCACGCCTGTTTTTATCTTTCTTAAATTAGATGTTAAAGAGCGGTTGTTTGCTATACCGCTCCTTATCTTTTTTGATAGCTGTAGTTCCCAATCATTTCGTAGGCTTAAAGTACTGGCAAGGTACGAGACCTTGCCTAAAGAGAATTAGTTCCAGGAGAAGTTTACAGGCGTCAAAATTGTATCCAGAGACTCGGGCCCTTCCTCAGGGTAATCAAGAGTATAGTGCAGGCCACGACTCTCCTGTCGCAGCATGGCAGATCGAATAATCAGGTCAGCAACAACGGCTAAGTTCCGTAGTTCCAGCAGATCGTTGCTGATTTTATAGTTACTGTAGTATTCACTGATTTCTGAATGTAATAAATCGATGCGATGTTTAGCTCTCTGGAGGCGTTTTGTTGTTCTCACAATACCCACGTAGTCCCACATGAAACGTCGTATTTCATCCCAGTTATGGGAGATGATGACATCTTCGTCAGAGTCAGTTACCTGTGACTCATCCCATGGCGGGATAACTGATTCATCCAAAGGTTCTGTAAGAGATTGTTTTACATCGTCAGAAGCGGATTTTGCATAAACCAGACACTCCAGAAGTGAGTTGCTGGCAAGACGGTTTGCACCATGCAGGCCCGTAAATGAAGTCTCACCAATAGCATAAAGGCCTGTAATATCGGTTCTGCCTTTCTCATCTGTGATAACCCCGCCGCAGGTATAATGAGCGGCCGGGACTACTGGTATAGGTTCTTTTGTGATGTCTATGCCGAGTTTCAGGCAGCGTTTGTAGATCGTGGGAAAATGGTTCTGAATGAAATCGCTGGATTTGTGGGTAATATCTAGAAAAACACAATCACAACCTAAACGCTTTATCTCGTGGTCGATGGCTCGGGCAACCACATCACGAGGTGCAAGTTCTTCGCGCTTATCAAATTTATGCATGAAGGGTTTGCCGTTAGGAAGAATGAGTTTACCGCCCTCACCACGAACCGCTTCTGTAATCAGGAAGGATTTTGCCTGAGGGTGATACAAGCAGGTTGGATGGAATTGATTGAACTCCATATTGCCAACCCGGCAGCCCGCACGCCATGCCATCGCAATTCCATCCCCGGTGGCACCATCAGAGTTACTTGTATAAAGGTATGCTTTAGATGCGCCGCCAGTTGCCAGCACGACATGTGGTGCCTGAAATACTTCTACATGCCCTGTTTTCTCATTAAGAATGTAAGCGCCAACACATCTATTATGAGCCAGTCCAAGCTTACGACGAGTAATCAGATCCACAGCTATGTAATTTTCAAACAGGTCTATATTGGAGCAGGCTTTAGCTTTTTCGATGAGGGTGT
>JASBRM010000344.1 GCA_030149405.1 Neptuniibacter sp.
GCGTCACCTGGATTCAGATGCTGAGATTGACGGATTCACGTTTGCAGTGGGCCCCGTTGACGACGATACAACTTCTGACAACCGTCAGACCTTTGCCAAGATTTCTGGTCAGCTGGATCTAATGGAAGGTAACTGGTTACACAAACTGGCCTACTCTAACGGTGATACTGATTACACGACTTATAAAGGTGGCGTTCAGGACTACACAACCAAAGGCGAAAAGAGAAAGGTTGAATACCAGACAGATTACTTCATCAACAGTGATGACATTGATCAGCGCGTTACTTTTGTAGCTGAGCACGAGAAAGAGTCTTTCTACAGCAGCTCAACCTTTTCAACTGTGAATCGTGACATTGATTCCACGGGCGTGGTTCTGGAATATGGCCTGAACTTTGATGATGAGTACTACGTAACCATTGCTGGACGTCGTGATTATAATGATGTCTTTAAGGATGCAAACACATACAGCGTGGCATTCTCTGGCTGGTTAACGGACGATCTGCGCCTACATGCCAGCACTGCAACAGGTGTTAAGAACCCAACCCAGTTCGAGCTGTTTGGTTCAACTGCGACCTACACGGGTAATGCGAATCTGCGTCCAGAGAAAAACAAGACCTGGGATTTGGGTGCTGAATACCACTTCGATTCTATCGACGGTTATATAGACCTGACACTGTTCCACAGTGACGTTAAGAATCTGATTGTGGGTGCAGGCACAACGTCCATTAACCTGGACAGCGACTCAGACATCAAAGGCATCGAGCTGAGTGCCGTATTCAATCCAACTGATAACCTTAGCCTGAATGCCAGCTATACCTTCACCGACAGCGATGACGGTGCAGGCAACGAACTGGTAAGGCGTGCTAAACATATCGCAAGTATCAACGGCTCATATCTGCTTGCTAATTCAAAAACTCGTTTAAGCGGCGGCCTTCAGTATAACGGTAAGCAAGATGATCTGGAGTTTGATCCGTTCTATAACTCAACCCGCGTAACTTTAGATAGCTACACTTTGGCTAATATCGCCCTGTCACACGACATCAACGATACTGTTCGCGTATTCGGAAGAATCGAAAACCTTCTGGATGAAGAATACGAAGAAGTCGTGACCTACGGCACCAAGGATATTAATGCTATGGTGGGTATCGAGATTAAGGGCGGGCTTTAATCTTAAGCATTAATAATTGATGGACGACGTTCATGGCAAACCGATTGAATTTTCTCTTATCGGCTGCACTGATTACCTTGATTGGTGCAGGCTTGCTATGGACGGTAGAAATTCGCCCTGGGTTACTCACTCCCGGGGCACTTCAAGCCACAAAAATTCAGAAGGTTTCACAGAACAAAGACTTTCCTATTGTACTTACTGACGCAATTGGCGAATCCATCGAGTTAAAAGAACCGCCACAGCGAATAGTCTCAGCCACTCTGGTGACAGACGAAATCCTTTCAGTTTTAGTTGATAGTTCTCGCATGGCGGGCGTAACTTTTCTGGCTGACAACGCAGCCATCTCAAATGCACCTGACCACTACCCTGATTCTATCCAGCGTATAAAAGGCGAAGTGGAAGAAATTATTGCACTGCAGCCTGATCTGGTATTTATCTCGCCATACACACGCGCCGAAACTGTAAGGTTACTTCTGGGAACACATATCCCTGTAGTACGCCTTCCTGAACTAAGTACGTTTAGTGACATAGAAAACAGTATTAACCTGACAGCTATCGCTACTGGAACCTCTGAACAAGCAGATGAAATCCTCCTGCCGATTAAGAGCAAGCTAATAAAACTTCAGGAAAAACTCGAATCAACTGAACGCCCAAGGGTTTTGTTTTATAACCTGGGTGGTACCACTGCAGGGCCTGGATCAACCATTGATGAAATTATCGAACTGGCTGGCGGTTATAACGTTATCCGCAGCACAGGTATAAAAGGCTCGCAGAAAATCAATGAAGAACTGGCGATAGGCCTACAGCCGGATGTAATTCTGGTCAGCGGCTGGGTGAATCAGGAAGGCATTCCTGCTTCAGAGCAATTAAAAAGGTTATCTGCATGGGAGAATGTGCCGGCTGTAAAACAACATCAGGTGTATGATCTCAATGGTGGCTGGTTGTTTTCCACATCCCAATTCACCTGGGATGGCATTCATCAGGTTGCCAATATCCTGCATCCACATCTCTTCACAATAGAGAGCAAGCAGTTATGAGCGCCTCAGTAGGCAGTCGCAGATTTATCATTCTTGTCCTTATGACGGCATCTCTGCTTGGCAGTCTTTTTGCTGGTTTACTACTGGGTCCTGCTGACATTCCTATCACAAAAATACCCGGAATTTTGTTGGGTAGCTTTACGGGTCAGGCGCTTTTAGAAAATTCATGGATGGAAAGCATTCTGATTGATGTTCGCCTGCCACGTATACTGGTTGGTGCTCTGGCTGGCAGTTGCCTGGCTATATGTGGTGCGGTTATGCAGGGTATGTTTCGCAACCCCCTAGCCTCCCCATCAATACTGGGGGTTTCATCGGGTGCATCACTGGGCGCAGTCATCTCCCTCTATCTGGGGCTGGCTTCCGTTTCTGCCTGGATTCTCCCGCTGTTTGCATTTGTAGGTGGCGGGCTGACACTGTTTATCGTTTATCATATTGCGAGCCAGCGAGGACATGCAGCTGTTGGGACATTGTTGCTGGCCGGTATTGCAATGGCAGCCCTGAATTCCGCAATATCTTCTCTGATACTGGCTCTATCGCTGGATAGTTGGGGTGTAGGTAAGTCAATTGTTTACTGGACAATGGGCGGACTGGATGGCCGCACCTGGGATCATGTATTGCTCATAACCCCCTTCGCACTGATCGGGATCTTCCTGCTCCTACAATACAGTCGTAGTCTCGATGCTCTACTCCTTGGTGAAACCCATGCAAGCTCCATAGGTGTTGATGTAGCCAGAACTCGTCGACAACTTCTACTGATAACAGCCTGCCTTGTCGGCGCTGCGATTTCTATCTGTGGTGGAATCAGTTTTATTGGTTTAGTGGTACCCCATATTCTGAGGCTGATCTTAGGACCTCACCATCGTTACCTGCTGCCCGCTTCTGCTGTAGGCGGTGCGTTAACGCTGGTTGCGGCGGATCTGTTACTGCGTTCTGTTATGCCTGAAAAAACCATCCCTCTCGGAGTGGTTACAGCCGCGTTTGGCGCTCCTTTCTTCCTTTACCTGCTTGTGCGCCAGCGCTGGACAGTCAGAGTGTGAGGTTTAGCGGATGAGTGATGAAATTAATCTAAGCTGCACCAATCTTTCGTTTGGTTATCACAAGAAAACTGTGATCGATGAAGTATCTCTGGATTTTAACCCCGGTGAGTTTGTGGGCTTGATCGGTCCTAACGGTGCTGGCAAATCCACTCTACTGAAACTTTTGCTCGGACTGAATAAGCCTGATATGGGCAACATCTCTCTGGGTAAAAACAGCCTCAATGCTTTATCCAGGAACGAAATAGCCAAAAGAGTTTCGTTTGTGCCTCAGGATCACAGTATTGATTACGCCTTCAATGTCGAAGAGATGGTCGCCATGGGGCGAACACCCTATCTGGGTAACTATCAAACTGAATCCAAACAGGACCTGGAAATCATAGAAGCAGCCTTGCGACGCACCGACTTGTTTGAGCTGAAAGATCGTCCAGCCGATCAGCTCTCAGGTGGTGAAAGGCAACGGGTATTTATTGCTCGTGCTTTGGCTCAGCAAACAAATACTCTTTTGCTGGATGAGCCTACAGCCAGTCTCGATCTGTGTCATCAACTTGAATTAATGGGCCTTCTCTGTGACTTAACCCGTGAGGGGCATCTTGCTATTGCGGCCATACATGATCTTGAGCTGGCTTCGAGGTATTGCAGTCGACTGATAATGCTCTCTGAAGGAAAAGTGGTCGCGGATGGTCTGCCGAATGAAGCCATCACTCCGGATAACCTCCGTCGTTATTTTTCTATTGAAGCAACGGTGGAGGTTGATGATTTAGATGGATGTATCAGAATTCTGGCTCGCCAGCCCATATCTTCGTTAGGTTAATCATTCCAATATAAACCGGTAAGTATAAAGCTGAGTTGAATCTACAGGCAGGCCGTTTTCAAGGGCAGCGATAAAGCGCTCTGCATTTACAAACTTCATTACCGATTTGTCCAGCATTGGGAATCCACTGCTCTCAACTAAAACCGCCTCTTCTACTAAGCCATTATGCTTTATCAGTAATTCTACTTTTACGTCACCCTGCTGATTGCGAATGATCGCGCGCCTTGGATACTTAGGCTTATTTTGTGAGGCTGGACGAGCAGAAATTAGCCTTGTTTTTATGGAAAAATCACTTTTGTGATTGTCACTTTTAGCTGCATCTGGTGTTGATTCAGTAGTTGATGCATGGGGCTTAGCAACTGAGTTTTCAGGAATTTCTTGGGTAATCTTGGCGCTGGATTCAATTGTTTTTTCTACAACAACTTTAGGCTTATTCGTAGCTGCTTGTGCCGCAATGATCGCGCCATCTAATTTAACATCCGACTTTAAGTTGTTTAAGATAACATCTTGTTTAACAGTCGATTTCTCTGGGTCTTTATTTACAGGCGGGCTGAATTCATCTTTAGGGACTTGAGTTACCGAAATTGCTTCAACTTCCGAAACCACCTCTTGTTGAGGCACTGGCAACACCTGCCCTTCGGTATTCGCCTTAGCAGATATCTGACTGGGTTGAATATGCACAGACACTCCGCCGCTACTCGGAGCAGATTCTAGTGAGTTGTCATAGATTGGAACCAGCAAAAGAACTGCATGCAGTGCAAGTGCTACTCCGCCCCAAATTAAAAGGCGGGTCATAGGTTTGATACAAACAGGGTCACACAGCCATCCTCGTGGTGCGGTTTAAATTCAATTTCAAAGCACTCTTAAAGCAAAGGTCTGACTTATCAAATTGACACACAGTGGCGGGACCGTTACGGAGTTTCACCGTATTCCCTGCTTTAGGATTAAACCTATTATAATGAGCTGCACCCGCTGACACAAAGATCATCACTACAGTCAGCATCCTTATTCAAACTGGATAAGAATAACCTCAATCAGACGATTACCGTCTTGATTTATTAGCCTTTAAGTTAGATATTTTACAGATCGATAATAGCCACGGACTCAGCTATCTAAATGGAAAGGATTACAGTTACACGCGATGTCACCATACCCGACAAACTTCGTTTGCAAAGGTATCGCCGCTTTCCAGAATTAGGCCCCAAAGTTTTATTCTTCACGGGCGGTTCTGCGCTTAAACAATTCAGCCACGAACTGATCCGTTACACGCATAACAGCATCCATCTAATGACTCCCTTTGATTCAGGGGGTAGCTCAGCAAAGCTGCGCGATGCTTTTGATATGCCCGCTGTGGGTGATTTGCGTAACCGCCTGATGGCCATGTCTGATGACACCATCACAGGCAATCCAGAGGTTTATGATCTGGCGGCATACAGGCTACCAGAAGATCTGGCTGCTGAAGAGCTAGAAGCCACCCTTTTCTCTATTGCTTCAGGTGAGCACGAGTTGATCTGTCGCGTACCAGAACCTTTAAGTGAATTTATTCGCTTACAACTGAAAAACTTTATTAAAGAGATGCCAGACAGCTTTGACCTGAGAGGTGCAAGCATTGGTAATCTTATTATTACCGGTGGCTATCTCTATTATCATAGAAAGCTCGACCCGATCCTGACATTGTTCTCAAAAGCACTGGCTATTAATGGTGTCGTCAAACCTATCGTAGACATTCCTTTGCATCTGGTTGCGGAATTGGATAACGGCGAGTCGATCATCGGCCAACACCACCTCACCGGAAAAGAAACGGCAAAAATAGATTCTCCGGTCAAAAACCTATTCCTTTCTTCCTGTCTGGAAAGCAAAACACCAGTAGAAGCCACTATTGATACCAGCAGTGCCAAGTTTATCGAAACCGCAGAACTGATCTGTTACCCGCCGGGTAGTTTCTACAGCAGCGTTATCGCAAACCTGCTTCCCAAAGGAGTGGCAAAAGAGATCGCCTCCAATCGCTGCCCGAAAATTTATATTCCTAATCAGGGAAATGATCCTGAACAGTTTGGCATGAGCCTTCAGGATTCCATCGAAACACTGCTGAGTTATTTACGCAAAGATTCAAACGATGAACTATCAACAGAACAGCTGTTGAATTTCATTCTTGTAGATTCAAAGAATGGTGATTATCCCGGTGGTATTCCTTATGAGCTGCTATCTGAGTTGGGCATTCAGGTCATTGACACAGAATTAATCACCAAGAAATTCAAACCACTCTACGACAATACAAAGCTGGTTAACGCACTTCTGTCTATTGTCTGAAATAAAGTTGGCTTTATAGATACTGTTAATACAAGCTCTCTAATTGATAACTTCTTATCAAAAATGGTATCCATTAACCTCTATTGACGAATTCAATAAGATTTTCAAAAGCGGTTCGGAAATACAATTCGTAACTGGATTTCTCTACATAGCCGATATGCGGGCTGCAAAGAACATTAGGAAGGCTAAGGATTTTACAGTTATCCGTGGTTACTGGTTCAATCTCGTAAACATCGACTGCGGCACTTTTAGATGGGTTCAGCCTCATTTCGTTATAGACTGCATCAGGTTCTATCAACTCTGCCCTACTGGTATTCACCAGTAAAGAATCTGGCTTCATCAGAGATAGGTCGTCTTTGGTCACACAATGTCGGGTGACTCCATTTAGTCGTAAATGCAGAGTTACGATATCTGACTGAGTAAAGAACTCATCTTTGCTATCAGCAGCATTGAAGCCGTGTTCGATCGCTAATTTCCGTGATGCCTTTCGTCCCCAGACGGTTACATTCATGCCGAATGTTTTTGCATAGCGTGCGATACGCTGACCTATTTTCCCATAACCCCAGATACCGAGACTAAGGCCTTCCAGTTTGCGGCCTAAACCTGCATCACCAGACTGCTGCCAGTTACCGCTACTGAATTCTGAAACGTAGTTATTCAGGTTACGGGAGGCTGCCATGATCAGTGCCCAGGTTAATTCGGCTGGTGCGGTTGGCGATCCTACTCCTTCAAGTACTTCAACATCGTACTTTGCACAAATCTTAGGATCGATATGATTGCTGACTTTGCCGGTCTGACTAATCACTTTAAGATCTGGAAGGAGTGATAATAGATTTGGTGTAATTTGAGTACGCTCGCGGATCAGCACCAGCGCTTCAACACCGGAAAGATAACCTGCCAGTTCAACTTCATCAGTAAAAGTCGCATTAA
>JASBRM010000345.1 GCA_030149405.1 Neptuniibacter sp.
CAAACGTTATTTTGCACCTCTGGCAGAAGCATCTTCGGATGCTTCTGTTGCGTTAGGGGTGGGGGATGACTGTGCCATTCTGAATTGCCCGGAAGGGCAGCAGCTGGTGGTCTCTATCGATTCATTGGTAGAAGGCACTCACTTTTTGCCTGATACGCCTGCAGACCAATTGGCATCCCGCCTGTTTGGCGCAGCAGTGAGTGATCTGGCGGCGATGGGAGCCACTCCTGCCTGGATCACTTTAGCACTCTCCCTTCCGGAAGCATCCGAAAGCTGGCTTGAGGCTTTTTCCAGACGCCTTGCAACCTTATGCCAGCAATATCAAATCAGTCTGATTGGCGGTGATACAACCCGAGGACCTCTGAGTCTGACTGCTCAGGTTCATGGTTTTGTGCCTGCGGGTAAGGCCTTAAAGCGTGCGGGAGCTCAGGTTGGTGATCTTATCTGTGTAAGCGGCAAGTTAGGTGACAGTCGGGGAGGTCTTGAAGGGCTTCTTAATGGCTTCCCGGAAGCAGAAGGGACTGAGTATCTTAATCAGCGATTCTTTGCTCCAACGCCACGAATAAAGCTGGGACAGGCCCTCAGAGAAATAGCTACCTCCGCCATCGATGTATCCGATGGTTTATTGTCTGATCTGGCGCATATCCTGAAAGCCGGTAGTAATGAGCAACAGACTCTGGGTGCTCGTTTGCAGGTAGAGGCTTTACCGCTGTCAAAAGAATTGGTGGGTAACTTTGGTGAAGAAAAAGCCCGCCAATGGGCATTAACAGGCGGAGAAGATTTCGAACTTTGCTTCACTCTGCCGGCAGAACAACTGCCACAGTTGCCAAATCTGCCCGAACCCATTGCTGTGATCGGGAAAATCACAGATGATGCGGATATTCGACTGTTTGATCGTGGTCAGGAATGTGAACTTGGTGGCGCAGGCTACGACCACTTTAAAACCCAAAGTTAAACGATTTAAGAAGAATTCTGAATGAACAAAGTCCCGGCATCTGTATGGAAAAACCCAATCCACTTTCTGGCATTTGGCCTGGGTAGTGGTGCATCACCTTATGCTCCGGGAACAGTAGGTACTCTTGCTGCTATCATTCCATATCTCTGGTTCCAGCATCTGCCACTGACACAATACCTGATCATGCTGGTGGTAACGACTCTGATCGGCATCTGGTTATGTGATAAAACGTCAAAAGATATTGGTGTTCATGACCACGGAGGCATTGTCTGGGACGAATTCGTTGGCTTCTGGCTGACAATGACCATGGCTCCAGCAGGCTGGGGCTGGATTGTGATCGGCTTTATTCTGTTCCGCATTTTCGACATCCTCAAACCCTGGCCAATCCGCTGGGCTGACAGCAAAGTTTCCGGCGGTTTAGGTGTGATGTTGGATGATATTCTGGCGGGTATCTATGCGGGTCTGATTCTGCAGTTCTTTGCTTATCTATGGATTTAAAGCGGTTTCTATAGCACGTTGAATCCCTGACTGATCCAATCCGCACATCTCTAACTGTTGCTGCCTTGTGGCATGCTCTATCCATTTGTCAGGAATGCCCAGCATCAACAACGGTGTGTGGATGTTGTTTTGATGTAAATACTCACTTACAGCTGATCCTGCACCACCTTTGATTGAGTGGTCTTCGATACTTACCAACAGATCATGTGACTCGCTTAGCTGCCTTACAGTCTCAGCATCCAGCGGTTTTACAAAACGCATATCCACAACTGTGTAGTTGTTCTGTTCAGCGATGGCTCTAGTGGTTTCCAGTAGAGGACCGAAGTTCAGCAGAGCGACTTTCTGTCCTTGTTTTAACGTTTTTGACTTGCCGATTTCCAACGGAGTCATGGTTCCAACTGCATGCGCAGGAACACTGCCACGGGGATAACGTACAGCGGCTAGACCAGGGTATTTATAACCTGTAAACAGCATATTACGCAGTTCTTCGGCGCTCGAAGGTGTCATGATGACCGCCTCCGGAAGGCAGCGCAGCATGGCAATATCAAAGCAGCCTGCGTGGGTTGAACCATCTTCACCGACTAATCCTGCGCGGTCGATCGCCAATAGCAGGTCCAGTTTCTGGATCGAAACATCATGCACCAACTGGTCATAAGCACGTTGTAAGAACGTGGAATAGATGGCGACTACCGGTTTCATCTTCTGGCAGGCTAAACCTGCTGCCAGTGTCAGGGCATGTTGTTCAGCGATAGCTACATCAAAATAACGTTCCGGATACTGCTCTGAAAAAGCTACCAGATCAGAGCCTTCACGCATGGCCGGGGTAATGGCTGTCAGGCGTTTATCCTGCTCAGCCATATCGCAGATCCAGCGGCCGAAAATATTAGAGTAACGTATTTTCTTCTCTTTCGGCTGGTGGATGGGTTCAATCTTGGTGATGGCGTGGTAACCCACCGGGTCATCTTCTGCTGGTTTGAAGCCTTTACCCTTTTTAGTGATCAGGTGCAGAAACTGAGGGCCCGGTTTGTTGAGTACAGTCTTTAGTGCGGGCAACAGCTTGTCAAAATCATGGCCATCCACAGGACCCGAGTATTCAAAGTCCAGCGCCTCAAAGAGAGCAGCAGTGGTTTCGCCTTCGGTTTGATTCTTCAGGTTTCGGGCCAGATAGGTAGCCAAGCCTCCCTCATTTTGGGAGATCGACATATCGTTGTCGTTAAGAATGACCAGAAGGTTGGTATCGGTATGAGCTGCATGGTTCAAAGCTTCAAAGGCCATGCCAGCAGTCATTGCACCATCGCCAATCACCGCAACGGTTTTACTGTTAATGCCTTGTAGCTTATCCGCAATCGCCATGCCCAAAGCCGCACTGATAGAGGTACTGGAATGGCCCACACCAAACTCATCAAAAGGGCTTTCAGAACGTTTCGGGAAAGGAGCCGGGCCGTCAAACTGGCGGATCTTCGGCATCGCTTCACGTCGACCGGTAAGGATCTTATGGGGATAACACTGATGACCTACATCCCAGATCAGGTGATCTATCGGTGTGTTCAACAAATAGTGTAGAGCAATGGTCAGTTCTATAACGCCTAAACCCGCGCCAAAGTGCCCGCCGCTCTGACCTACGCTATAGAGCAGATATTCACGTAGTTGAGTCGCCAGTTCTGGCAATTGCTCAGTTGATAGCGCATGCAGATCTGCCGGATCATCAATCTGATCCAGCAGCGGAGTGGCTGGGCGTGTTTCGGGAATAGAATTGAACATAGATTTAATGATCGCGCTGAACGATAAAATCGGCCAGTGCTTTTAGTTCGTCCGCACTTTCGCCAAAGGACTTAAGGGCAGCAATAGCCTGTTCGTGCAGTTGCTGAAGTTTAAGTTTAGCGCCTTCCAGTCCTAACAGGGCAGGGTATGTGGGTTTATCTTTTTCCAGATCAGAACCCTGTGGTTTACCAATCACACTGGCGTCACCTTCAATATCCAGAATATCGTCCTGCACCTGAAAGGCCAGGCCTATGGCTTCTGCATAAAGCTCAAGGTGTTCTAGTTGCTCATCAGTGACATTACCACTGACAACAGCGCCCATAAGCACGGCACATTTCAGTAAAGCCCCGGTTTTGTGCTGATGCATCGCTTCCAGCTGTTCCAGAGTTAACGGCTTGCCAACATTGCGCAGATCAAATGCCTGACCAACCACCATACCCTGATGACCGGATGCCTTAGATAACATCTTAATCAGATGGATGCGGGTATCAGCATTGAGGTTTGTATCGTTAGCAATCAGCTCAAAGGCCAGACACTGTAATGCATCACCTACCAGAATTGCCGTCGGTTCATCATAGGCAATATGACAAGTGGGTTTGCCGCGTCGGAGGTCGTCGTCATCCATAGCTGGCAGATCGTCATGCACCAGCGAATAGCTGTGGATACACTCAATGGCAGCTGCTGAACTGTTGGCTTGCTCAAGAGTACCGCCCAGCATTTTGTTAACGATATAGATCAGGGCAGGGCGAACGCGTTTGCCGCCATTGAAAAGAGAGTAGAGCATCGCTTCCTGTAGAGGCGGATCAATACTGTCTTTATCGATGCACTGGTTTAGGAATGAATCAACGGTTTGCTGATAAACGCCTAGCTGACTGCGGATATCCAATCTCAGGCATCCTCGTCCGGCGTGAATGGTTCGGTTTTCAACTCGCCGCCAGACTCAATTAAAACCTGAACCTTCTGCTCAGCCTGCGCCAGAATAGACTGGCAATCACGGGTCAGGCTTACACCTTCCTCAAAAGCTTT
>JASBRM010000346.1 GCA_030149405.1 Neptuniibacter sp.
AAAGCTTTGTGTTGCGTGCCGGCCGTATGACCGAAGGGCAGCAGAAGGCAATGGAAGATGTATGGCCGCAAATGGGATTGGAATTGCAAAACGGCAAGTTGGATCTGGCAGATGTCTTTGGTCGTGAAGCACCTGTAGTGCTTGAGATTGGCTTCGGTATGGGCGACTCGCTGATTGAAATGGCCAAGGATCAGCCGGAAAAAAACTATATCGGCATTGAGGTTCATCGTCCGGGTGTGGGCCGTATCCTGAGTAATGCCGAAAAAGCGGGTTTAACCAATATTCGGGTTTTTTGTGATGATGCTATTGAGGTGTTAGCGCAATGTATCCCCGATGAGAGCCTTGATTGCATCCAGCTGTTCTTCCCTGATCCATGGCATAAAAAGCGTCATCACAAACGTCGCATCGTTCAGCCAGAGTTCGCTCAGACTTTACGTAAAAAGCTTAATGTTGGTGGTGTGTTTCATATGGCCACTGACTGGGAAAACTACGCTGAGCATATGATGGAAGTGATGAGTGTTGCTGAAGGCTATCAGAACGTAGCGGGTGATGGGCAGTACTCACCGCAGCCAGAGTGGCGGCCTGTGACTAAATTCCAGAAACGTGGTGAGAGATTAGGGCACGGTGTATGGGATTTGATGTTTGAGAAAACCTCATAAGCAATTGTTTCTATCGTATACAAAAAAGGCCGGTAAATACCGGCCAAGACCTGAAAGGAGTCAGGTTAGCATATGACAATTGAGGGAGTTTGGCCGGAGCGAGAGCCGGGCTCTGGCCTGGGGTTTACTTAATGGCAACCTTTACCGCGCTTAAAATGATCACCATCTGCAAAGCGCTTTTCCATTTTACTCTGCCACTTGCCCTTTAATTCACTAAACTCTTGTTTCTGTTGTTCATTCAGAACAGAGAATATCGCTTGTTTCTGCTCGGCTTTCTGGACCACCATTTGTTTAGCTTGTTCTTGTGCTTTTAAAACCAAGCTGTCCAATTTAGTCTGGTAATCAGGTGAACCTGGATCAAGTTTCATCAGCTCTTTACGAATCTCATTGCGTGTCTGACGGGTATCCTGCATCGCTTTCTTACTGCTTTCCATCGAGTCAGCTAGCTGATTCTGCTGCTCTTCGGTCAGATTTAACTCCTGAGTGAGGTGTTGGAGGCGTTTCTCCATAAAGTCATGGCCCCCTTTAGCGTGTGCTACTGTAAAACCAAGTCCTGCAAAAGTGATTGTTGCGGCTGTAATACCTGCGATTAATTTCTTTCTCATTGTTCCGTCCTCGTGTTCTTCAATCGATGAGATGCATTGTGATTGATGTCTCTGATAAGTTGGGTTGAGGCGGTGTAAAGTTTGGTAAAGAGCTTTCTGCTCAGAAGAATTGAAGCGGGAAAAACACTATTATGCTGATGTGCAATATAAGTAAGAGATAGATCTGATGAATGACAAGCCGCGCCTGCTGATGGTGGATGATGATGTTGAGCTCTGTGAACTTCTGGGTGACTACCTGATCCTGGAGGGCTTTGACGTGGAGTTTGCGCACAATGCAGCAGAGGCTTCGGAGAAACTGGAACGTTCTGAGCGTTACCGGCTGATGGTTCTGGATGTGATGATGCCAGGTAAAACTGGGTTGGAACTGTTACAGGAAATTCGCCCCAAGGTTCAGTTGCCGGTCATTATGTTGACGGGTCGTGGTGAAGATATTGACCGTATTCTGGGGCTTGAAATGGGCGCAGATGATTACTTGAGCAAACCCTGTAATCCCCGAGAATTACTTGCTCGTATACGTGCGGTCCTACGTCGTGCTGAACCGCAGACACGCAAAACCCTGTTTCCGGAAAAGGTAGTAAATGTATTAGGCATCTCATTGGACCCAGGCGTTCGTGAAGCAAAAGTAAATGAGGAGTTGCTGGATCTAACCGGTACTGAATTTAATGTATTGGCTTACCTGTTGGCTAATGCTGGAACCGTTATCAGTAAAGAGCAACTCACAGAGCTTGTATTGCACAGAAAGCTGGCGGCTTATGACCGAGCAATTGATGTCCATGTCAGCCGAGTGCGTCAGAAGCTGGCGCAACATCTGGGTAATCAGGAACTGATTAAAACAATCAGAGGTGTGGGTTATCAGTTTGTACGGGGCGAGTAATGAAGTGGTATAAACGCCTGTTCTGGAAAATATTTGCTTCGATCTGGGTCGTTAGCCTGCTGGTTCTGGTTGGAACTGTAGTCATGATTGGCCTGGTAGCTGAGCGAGACCGTTTTCAGGAAGTCATCACCGCCAAGGCTTCTGGTTATGCTGAACTGATGGTTGAACGGTATGAACGCAGAGGCTTTAAAAGCCTGGATAGCCCCCGGCCACCAAGGCCACCTAAGGGCGACTTTTTTCGACAGGAACGGGGCGATAAATTTTTCCCTCACCATAGGCCTCATGGGCCGCGTGACATGTGGTTAAGCGTTACTGAAAGAGTGAGGATAACAGACCTGGAACTGGATCAGGATGTGGTGTCTGGAGCGGCTCTTAAGTGCTCTGAAGATGACAAGGTCAGTTTTAATCTTAGCTCTCACAGTGGTCGCCAGTATCGGGTAGAAATGGACCTGAGCTGGAAGCGCTCACCCGTGGCACACATGGTGAATACTATTCTCTCGGTGCAGATGATTTTGATTCTGTTTGTCTCAGGCCTGGCAGCACTGTTGGTTTCTCTGATTATTGTCCGACCGTTAAATTGCCTTCGTGAACATACCCAGGCACTTTATAGTGGCGAGTTGGATCGCAGGACTGATGAAAAGCTTAGTAAACGTGGAGACGAGCTGGGTGAGTTGGCCAGAGAGTTTGATTGTATGGCTGAATATGTTCAGCAGACAATCGATTCACACCAGAGGCTGATGCAGGATGTCTCCCACGAGCTCAGAGCGCCTTTAGCAAGGCTACAAGCGGCGGCAGGACTGGCTGAGCAAAAACTGGGTGAAGAGGATAAGGTTGTCTCCAGAATTATCCGTGAATGTCAGCGTTTGGATCTGTTGATTGGGGAGATCCTGTCACTTTCCCGTTTAGAACAGGAGGAAGTGTCTGGGCAAACGGTTTGGCTTGCGGAGGTGGTAAAAGAGCTGGTTGACGACGCCCAGTTTACACATCCAAACCGTAAAATTAGTTTCTCACATCAGGGCGATTGTCCGATTAATCTTAATCGTAAATTATTAGACAGAGCCCTGAATAATATCCTTGGAAATGCCTGTAAGCATACCGCTGAAGATGTGGCGATTGACCTTTCTTTAGAGAGAGGAGAGAGCTGTATCATCGTGATAAGGGATCATGGCGTAGGTGTGGCCGAAGAGCTCCTGTTAACGCTTTGTGATCCGTTTGTCCGCGGTACAAATCAAAGTGAAGGTTATGGACTGGGCTTGAGTATAGCCTCCAGAGCAGTGGAGCGTTTAGGCGGTGAACTCAAGCTGAGAAACCATCCGCAAGGTGGGTTGGAGGTAAGAATTCAGTTACCGTGTAGTGAGCAGAATTAAGGTCTTCTCTGTTTCAATTCTACAATCCTTACAGTATCTCCTTCATTGACGTGCAGGGCTGCGGCGCTTTGGTTATCCAGAGCGACGGTGTCCTCGCTTTCTTTTAGGCTGGAGAGGCAGCAGCGGAAGTCGTGGCGTCGGGTATTACTGACGAGGAATGGATTGCTATCATCGTGTTCATGTCTTTCTTTTGAGATCTGAACTTTTGCATACCTGCTTTCACGGATTGCCCGAATCTTCTGTAGTGGCGCAGTAATAGTCGGCCCCGCATCAAAAATATCCACGTAGTTTTCGAATCTGAACCCTTCATTCTCCAGCATCTTTCTGGCGGGCTCAGTATTGGCGTGCACTCTGCCAATCACCTGTTGCGCTTCCTCGGGTAACAGGTGCAGATAAATTGTGTATTTGGGCATGAGTTCGGCAATGAAGGCTTTGTTGCCTGAGCCGGTGAGATAGTCCGCCTGTGAATAATCCATGCTGAAGAAATGCCGACCTAGCCCTTCCCAAAAGGGCGAACGGCCAGCTTCATCGGAATACCCCCTCATTTCTGCGATAACCCGTTTTGAAAAACGTTGTGGATACTCTGCCATAAACAGGAAACGACTTTTTGAAAGTAAACTGCCGTTCTGGGAGTGCCGGTGTTCAGGTTTAAGATAAAGCGTGCAGACTTCAGAGCAACCTGTGTAGTCATTACACAAATATAAAGTTTCAAACCGGTTGTGTATCTTAAGCTCTCTGGATGCGTGGACGACAGTACCTAAGCGGTAGTGATACCAGGGATCTTTGAGTCCTACCGCCGCTTCGATTCCTGTGGTCCCGACAACAGTATTGCTCTCCATCTCAACCAGCACAAACAGGTAACTTTCAGGCCCTTTCTTGGTGATATTTTGTCGAAGAGCCTGCAAACTGGAACGTATTTTTGCGCTCAGCAGTTCCTGATTCTCAGGCAAAGATGTGAACCCTGGGCCGGATTCAACAGCGATCTCAAACAGAGTATCCAGATCCTGTTCAGCTATAGGGCGAATAAAATACATAAAGCCTCCTTATAGGATCATTAGCTGCCATCTAAGCTTTGTTTAAATATCCTCATGGTTGCAGAAAATCGTTGGAGTCCTTCTTCTATATCTTGTTGAGGGATAATTAAAGAAGGGGCCAGGCGCACTACATTCAACCCAGCGACGAGAAGTAACAGGCCATTTTGTTCGGCAATCTGAATTAATTTGCGAGCCTGACCTTGGTATTCAGGTTTTAATTTGCAGCCAATCAGCAATCCTTTCCCTCTGAATTCGGAGAATACCGGTGATATCTGATTGATTTTTTCCAGTTGTTGAATGAAATGTGAGTGTTTCAGGTTGACCCCTGCAAGTACCTCAGGGGTGTCTATGAGCTCCAGAACCTTTGAAGCTACAGCACAGGCGAGTGGATTGCCTCCATAAGTGCTGCCATGACTGCCAACATTAAAAGAGTTGGCGACAGTGTCAGTGCAGAGCATAGCCGCAATTGGGAAGCCTCCCCCCAGAGCTTTGGCAGAAGCCATAATATCGGGGGTTATATCGCTGTGTTGGTAAGCGAAGAGTTTACCTGTGCGCCCTACACCCGTTTGTACCTCATCAAAGATCAATAGAGCCTTATAGTGATCACATAATAGCCGGGCAGCTTTTAAGAATTTTGGTGTTGCAGAAATAATGCCGCCTTCGCCTTGTATTGGTTCGAGAACCACAGCACAAGTTTTATTACTGATGGCTTCTTTTAATGCTTGAATATCATTAAAAGGGATATGCTTAATGCCTTTAGGTACAGGCTCAAAGCCTTCGCAATATTTAGGCTGTCCACCAACGCTCACTGTAAAGAGAGTGCGGCCATGAAAGCTATTATTGCAGCTAATGATCTCATTTTTTCCAGGGCCAAAATGAGTATAAGCGTGTTTTCGGGCTAACTTAAAGGCGGCTTCGTTGGCTTCTGCACCGGAATTAGCGAAATACACCCTGTCTGCAAAAGTCCGGGCACATAACGATTGTGCAAGTTCTATAGCTGGCTCATTGGTCCATACATTACTGAGATGCCATAGTTTGTCTGCTTGTTCATGTAAGGTTTGAGTTAGTGCAGGATGGCAGTGACCTAGAACGTTAACGGCAATTCCGCCTGCAAAATCAATGTATTCGTTACCTTCACGATCCCATACCCTTGAACCCTGGCCTCTGACCGGTATTACAGACAGAGGTGAATAGTTCGGAACCATAACCTCATCGAAGGTTTGACGATTAATAACCTGAGTCATCGTTGGCCTCCAGATAATTAATACATATCTTTAAGTGTAGACCGTCGTGTATTTTTGAAGCTTAAGAGCTTTAATCGATGGGTATAGCCCGTAGAAAAGGCATAAAAAAACACCCAATTGGGTGTTTTTTTGAATGGGGTTGAGTGCTCTTGATTTACAGAGCGTCAGGGCCGTTTTCGCCAGTACGGATACGGATAACCTGCTCAAGTGGAGTAACGAAAATTTTACCGTCTCCAATTTTGCCAGTGTTGGCTGTTTTGCTGATTGCTTCGATAACCTGATCAACCATGTCTTCGTCTACAGCAATTTCCATTTTGATTTTAGGTAGGAAATCAACCACATACTCTGCACCACGGTAAAGTTCGGTATGGCCTTTCTGGCGTCCAAAGCCTTTCACTTCAGTCACCGTTACACCCTGGATACCAATTTCCGACAATGATTCACGGACATCATCCAGCTTGAAAGGTTTAATTACTGCGGTGATCAGTTTCATAGCGTTTTCCTCAGTTTATATCCATTAGGCCGCACCAAGCTTAGGTCTAGTGGTTTGAGCTTTATAAATTATGGGCCTTAGTATAACGGGAAAATCTGTTTTGGGAACAATAAGCTGCTCAATAAATCTACAGCCTCTATTCTACAGACACAAAAAAGGGTGCCGAAACACCCTTTTTAAACTCAGTGAGTTGGTAATTACTTAGCAGAAGTGAATTCTGGGTAAGCTTCCATACCACACTCGGAGATGTCCACGCCTTCGTACTCTTCTTCTTCCGATACGCGTACACCCATAACTGCTTTGATGATGAACCAAGTTACAAGGCTAGTTCCGAATACCCATCCGAAGATAGTCAGGGCACCGATGATCTGACCAGAGAAAGATGAACCATCGTTAGTCAGAGGTACCAGCAGCAGGCCCAGAAGACCTACAACACCGTGTACAGAGATCGCACCAACAGGGTCATCAATTTTCAGTTTATCCAGAGTCAGGATGCTGAATACTACCAGAGCACCACCCGCAGCACCGAACAGAGTCGCCTGCAGAGCTGATGGAGTAGATGGTTCAGCTGTGATTGCTACCAGACCAGCCAGAGCACCGTTAAGCGCCATTGTCAGGTCAGCTTTACCGAACATCAGACGAGCAACGATCAGGGCAGCTACAACACCACCAGCTGCGGCAGCGTTAGTGTTCATGAATACAACTGCTACAGCGTTAGCGTTTTCAACGTCAGAAGTTGCCAGTACGGAACCACCGTTGAAACCGAACCAACCCATCCACAGGATGAAAGTACCCAGTGTAGCCAGTGGCAGGTTTGCACCTGGGATAGCGTTTACAGAACCGTCTTTGCTGTATTTGCCTTTACGAGCGCCCAGTACCAGAACACCAGCAAGAGCAGCAGCTGCACCAGCCATGTGTACGATGCCTGAACCAGCAAAGTCAGAGAAGCCCATGTCGCCCAGAGTGTACATGCCGAATACAGCGTTGCCACCCCAAGTCCAAGAGCCTTCCATTGGGTAGATGAAACCAGTCATTACTACAGCGAAAGCCAGGAATGCCCATAGCTTCATACGTTCAGCAACAGCACCAGATACGATAGACATTGCAGTTGCAACGAACACTACCTGGAAGTAGAAGTCTGCAGATGGAGCGTATGTCCATTCATCAGCAACACCGTCACCAGTGATGCCAGACAGTAGGTAATCACCGCCGTACATAATTGCGTAACCGCAAACCATGTACATGATGCAAGAAATCGCGAAAAGCGAAACGTTTTTAGTCAGGATCTCAGTTGTGTTTTTTGCACGAACCAGACCTGCTTCCAGCATGGCAAAGCCTGCTGCCATCCACATAACCAGTGCACCACATACTAGGAAATAGAAAGTATCAAGTGCATATTTCAGCTGGGTTACATCGCCAGCTGTTGAGTTCAGAAGTTCTTCCATTGGGTATACTCCTCCAGAAGCTAAAACAGTAAATCAGTAATTAAAGGGCTTCGTTGCCGGATTCGCCTGTACGAATACGAACAACCTGCTCTAGTGGAGTGACGAAGATTTTGCCGTCACCGATTTTGCCAGTCTGAGAAGCCTGACTAATAGCTTCTACAACCTGGTCTACAATGTCGTCGGACACAGCAGCGTCAACGCGAACTTTTGGAAGAAAGTCCACAACGTACTCAGCACCACGGTACAGTTCAGTGTGACCTTTCTGGCGACCGAAACCTTTCACTTCTGTCACAGTGATACCTTGTACACCGATTTCAGAAAGTGCTTCCCGGACATCATCCAATTTGAATGGTTTGATGACAGCGGAGATCATTTTCATATTGTTGTCCCCCATTAAGACAAAATTCTTGTGCTTCAGATTGAAGCGTCTAGCGATAAATCATAATTTCGATTTGCTCTGTAGTAGCGAAGCCTGTGCCAGATTTTTAAAAATTCAATAAATTCATATGGATAGGATCTTTCGGGGAGCGGGTATTAAACTTTTTGCTATATGATGGGGCGGATACGCCTGCTCTATTTTGATGCACGCACCAATTTGGGGCTAGGTGGAATGAGGTTGTTTTGTTGTTATAGTTAAAACGCTGTATTTATCTATTTGGAGGCAAGTATGCTCAATCCCCAACTAATTGAAGGGTTGACCGAACAGTTCACACAAATACTGTCAGGCGATACTAAATTACCTGGGCAGGATTCTCTGCAACAACAGGTTAAATCAGTGCTTCAGGGCACATTTGATCGTCTTGATCTGGTGAGCCGGGAAGAGTTCGATGCTCAGAAAGCTGTCTTGCTCAGAACGCGTGAAAAGGTTGAAGCTTTGGAGCTGAAATTGGCGGAGCTGGAAAGCTCATTAAATGATTCCCAGTAAATGGATGTATAAATGCAGGATATAGGGCAGCAGCTTTTCCAGTTGTCTCCACAGGCAATCATGGTAACGGATCTGGATAATAAAATAGTCCAGACAAACGGCGCTTTTGAGAAAATTACCGGTTACAGCTTCAATGAAGTGATTGGCGAAAACCCTCGTATCTTAGGTGCGGGGCAGATGAATGATTATTTCTACGAAGAGTTGTGGAGCTCTTTGCAGAAGTCTGGGCAATGGGCTGGTGAACTATGGAACAGACATAAAGATGGTTCTGTATATCCTGCGTGGTTCAATATTATCAGCATCGCTGATGACAGCGGTAAGGCGACAGGTTATGTCGCTCAGTTCTTTAATATCAGCGAAATCAAAGCGGATCTGCAATCTGCAACTAAACAGAATACACATGATGAACTGACACATCTTCCCAACTGGGACTATTTCAGTGCGCAGCTCGATCAGAAGATTCAGCAGTGTGAAGCAAACCAAAAGCAGTTAGCCGTTATGTTGGTGGATCTGGATCGCTTTAAATGGATAAATGACAATCTGGGTCGAAATGTTGGTGACAATATTCTGCAGAAGGTAGCCAACAGGTTGAGCACCGTTGTTCCAGAAAAAGATGCTGTTGCCAGACTGAGCAGTGATGAGTTCGTCATTATGTTGCCTGAGGTATCAGGCATTGATGATGCAACTACTGTTGCGCAAAAGGTTGTTGAACAACTGGCTCAGGGCATTTTTGTTGATCACCGGGAAATCTTCATCAGTGGCAGTGTTGGCATTGCGCTGTCTCCAGATCACTCTGTACGTGCTAAAGAGTTGGTGAAAAAAGCTGATGTGGCCATGTACGCTGCTAAACAGGGAGGCCGAAACACCTACCGGGTCTACAGTGATCTGATGGAGCGAAGTAAGGGACCACAAATCCTACGTGAAGAGGATTTAACTAAAGCCTTAGTCAGTGGCAATGTGCAGATGGCTTTTTTGCCAATATACAGCCTCTACAGCCACAAAGTTGTTGCAGTACATGCCCGCCCTTATTGGAATCATGCGGAACTGGGCCAAATCCCTTTCTCTGACTTTTCCGGCTTAATGCAGAGTAAAGATGCTGTTGATGTGTATGAACAGTGGTTACATCAGGAATTGAGTTCTCTTAGCCTTGTCTGGGAAGGTTTTCCGGGCTTACGGTTTATCTCATTCCGAATGGAAGCGCAGCAACTGCAAAACAAGTCTGCAATTCAGCGCTGGGTTTCTCAGCTAACACAGTACCAATTGATTGGCCGCATGATGTTGGATGTGGATATCCGCACCGCTCTGGAAAGAGAAGGTGCGCTGTTTGATCTGCTGGCAACGGATGCTATGTTGTCTGTAAGTGGTTTTGCGCACCAGAGCCCGGTACTGGATCAACTGAAGGATATTCATCCGGATATTATTCGTCTGGACTCTGACCTTATTACTCATATGAGCAGTGATGAAGGTCGCCAGAAAATTGTTGATGTAGTGATGGATCTGGCCGACAGGTTAGAAATTGAAGTCATGGCCGATGGTGTGGCTTCAGCGGGTCAGAGAGGTGACCTGATGGGGCAGGGCTGTATGCTGATGCAGGGCCGTTATTTTGGGATGCCGCTCACACTTGAACAGCTGATGGATCATCTTGCTGTAGAGCACTAACAATTTAATCAGACATTTCCATGGAAGGAAGCATATGTCACTCGCAATCGTTTGTACCCGGGCACAGGTCGGAATCAGTGCCCCAAAGGTCAATGTAGAAGTCCATCTTTCCGGTGGTCTGCCCAGCTTTGCCATTGTTGGGTTGCCGGAAACAGCGGTTAAAGAAAGCCGTGAAAGGGTGCGTAGCGCCCTGATTAACTCCGGTTTTGATTTCCCTCAACGTCGTATCACCGTCAACCTTGCGCCTGCAGATCTACCCAAAGAAGGCGGTCGTTATGATCTGGCTATTGCTGTCGGTATTCTAACGGCCAGTGGTCAGATACCAGCAGATAGCATCAAAAATGCCGAGTTCCTTGGCGAACTGGCGTTATCTGGTGGCATTCGGCCAGTAACCGGGGTTTTACCGGCAGCATTGGCGTGCAGGGATGACTCTCATTGTCTCTTTTTGGCTGAAAGGTCAGCATCTGCCGCGAATAAGGCAAAAAATCTGGAATATTATCCGGTACGTCACCTACTGCAGTTATCCGCCCATCTGACCGCTACAGAGAAACTCACTGCACGTGTCGGAACTGGTTATCAGGCAGAGCAACACGCGTATAAATATCCGGATCTTGCGGATGTGAAAGGTCAGTTTCAGGCGAAAAGGGCATTAGAGATTGCCGCCGCTGGTGGGCATAACATTCTTTTGGTAGGCCCTCCGGGTAGCGGTAAAAGTATGCTGGCGAATCGTTTGCCTGGGCTGTTACCTGAGATGTCAGAGGATGAGTGTATTGAGGTTGCTGTAGTGCACTCCATTGCTAACCTTCAGGAAGATAGCGTGTCTTTAAACCGACCCTTTCGTTCTCCACACCATACCGCATCCGCAGTGGCTTTGGTGGGGGGCGGAGGGAACCCCAGGCCCGGTGAAATCTCCTTAGCCCATCATGGCGTGTTATTTCTGGATGAGTTACCTGAATTCAGTCGCCAGGTACTTGAAGTGCTGAGGGAGCCTATGGAATCAGGGGAGATATTGATCTCAAGAGCATCCAGGCAGACCTTATTTCCCTCTCGCTTTCAGTTAGTCACTGCAATGAACCCATGCCCCTGTGGATATTATTCAGATGGTAGTGACCGCTGTCGCTGCTCACCGGATCAGGTGAAACGTTACCAGTCACGGGTATCCGGGCCATTACTGGATCGAATTGACCTACAACTTACAGTCCATGCGGTTTCACAGAATGATCTGATGAATTATTCCGATGATGGGGAATGTTCAGAATCTGTCCGAACGCGCGTTGTTGAAAGCAGAAATCTGCAGTTACAAAGGCAGGCGATGCCGAATCAGATGTTGCAGGGAAAAGAGTTGGAAAAACATTGTGTACTGATAGAAAAGGATCAGAAACTGTTAGCAGAGGCGATGGAAAGGTTACGTCTTTCAGCCCGTGCATATCACCGGATTCTCAGAGTATCCAGAACCATTGCTGATCTCGAAGGCAAAGAATCTATAGAGCAGAAACACTTGCTGGAGGCCCTCAGTTACAGAGTCTCAGGACAGGATATGTTGAAATGAGGCGTGTTTAGATTGCTTCCGCGCAATGCTCAAGAGTATGTCTGAAGGTTGAAAATTCGACAGGACGGCTAAAGAAATAGCCCTGAACCATATCGCAGTTGTTTTCGACCAGGAAGTCCAGCTGGTTTTGGGTTTCGACACCTTCAGCAATCACTTTCTTACCCATGTTATGAGAGAGATTGATAATCGCACGGACAATCTTGGCATCGTCTTCAGACGTCGTAACATCCGTGATGAATGAGCGGTCGATCTTGATGGTGTCGATCGGTAGTTTCTGCAGCAATGAGAATGAAGAGTATCCGGTACCAAAGTCATCCAACGAGAATGAAAGTCCTGTCTCGGATAAGCTGTCCAGACAAGCCAGAATGTGGTCTTCATCATCGTGCAGTGTTGATTCGGTCAATTCAAGTTCAAGTACACTGGTATCAACGCCGGTTCTTTCCAGAATGCGTTTGATGGTTGGAACCAGTTGATCATCGCCAAACTGGCGGAATGACAGGTTAACCCCCAAATGTTTCAGGAAAATACCCTGCTTCTGCAAAGTATTAAGGTCCATACATGCCTGATGGATGATCCAGTAACCAATAGGAACGATCAGGCCGACTTGCTCACATAGTGGGATGAAAGAGTCGGGGTAGAGTAGACCGCGTTCCGGGTGATTCCAGCGAATCAGGGTTTCAGCGCCAATAATCTGGCCGGTGCGGACATCAATTTGTGGCTGATAATGCAGAACAAATTGGTTACTGCGCAGAGCATGTGCAATCTCGGGAGCAAGATCGGAGTATAGGTCTTCTTTATCATCCAAGCCTTCATGGAAGAAGGTGAATTTAGTCTCAAAGGCTTTCTTGGATTCCTGACGTGCCAGAACGGCACGATGGATCAATTGCTCAACCTCAAAGCCATGTTCAGGAGAGAACGCGATACCCATACTGCAATTTATCTGCATCTCATTGTGGCCGTAGCGGAATGGCTGATGCAGGTTCGCAGCTATATTTTTCAACATATTGGAGACAACTCGTTTCCCGTCTTCATAGGGCGAGCATTCCACAATAAGCGCAAATTCATCATTGCCCAAACGGGCAACAAGCGTGTCTTCGGGAACGCTGGTGGAGATGCGTTTACCCATTTCCGCCACCACCATGTCGCCGCTATGCTGGCCAAAACGGCTGTTGAGTGAGCGGAAGTTGTTGATATCTATAGAAACAATGGCGAGCTTGCGGCTGCTTTGCTCGTTTTGTTCCAGTTTTTCTGCCAACAGCTTCAGGAACAGTTGGCGGTTACCCAGGCCGGTCAGGGCATCTGTGTCCCTGAGTTCAACAATTTTATGCTGTTGCTCAGCGCTGAGTATGGCGTACCGAATTGCTCGGTTGAGGAGTTCAGTGGAGTATTTGGTTACAGAGATATAGTCGAAAGCATTGGCTTTAAGAAGCTCTTCGCCATACTTATCGGAAATGTTGATGCCTAAAGCAATAATGGGGACTTCAGGGCGGAATTGGTGCAGTTTCTGGATGATTTTAGGCAGGGGTGGCTGACGTTTATTACAGGCGAGCAGGATTACGTCACATTCATTTTGCTTCTGACAGAGCATTCCGTCAGCGAATGTACGCGTAATAATAAGCCGATACTTCCTTGTAGACTCAACTAATGAATTCAGTATGCGTCCACTGATGCCGTCAATGTCTATCAGAAGTACGCTTTTAGGGCGATCAGGCTCATGCCTGAGGGCCTTATGCATCGATTAGTTCCTTGTAGAACTCCAGCTTTTTTTAAGGCAGTACTGTTGTTACACAGCATAAATGCGATAATAGCCAACCTGCAAATACAGGTCGGCTGGCACTCATTGTTCAATGAATGATCAGCTATTTTGATTAGTTTCCAAAGAGTTAAATACTCTATTTAAACCAGACTCTGCCCCACTTTGGTTCTTAATCGGCTTAAACCGGGGTAACTTTAGTGAAAATGATAAAAGAATGTCACGTTTAAATCAGCGTCAAAGCGAAGCAGTTAATTACATCGGCGGCCCATTGCTCGTGCTAGCAGGGGCAGGTTCCGGTAAGACCAGCGTAATTACTCGTAAAATCGCTTATCTGATCAATAACTGTGGCATTGCTGCGCGAAATATTGCAGCGGTTACGTTCACCAATAAAGCCTCGAGGGAGATGAAGGAACGTGTCACCTCCTTACTCCAAAAAGGTGATGGCAGAGGGTTAACGGTTTCTACGTTTCATAATCTAGGGCTAACGATAATTCGAAAGGAATACAAAGCGTTAGGTTTTAAACCGGGGTTTTCTATTTTTGACGATCAGGACAGCAAATCTTTGCTGAAAGACCTGATGCTAAAAAATGATGAGAATGCAGACCAGGTGGATGCAGTCTTGCACCAGATCTCAAACTGGAAAAATGAGATGAAAGATCCTGACCAGGCTTTGGCTACCGCTGAGCTGCCTCAGGATATTCTTGCAGCCCGTGCCTATGAGGTCTACGAACAACACCTGAGAGCATACAATGCCGTGGATTTTGATGATCTGATCCTGATCCCGGTTAGGCTTTTTTCTCAGCAACCCCAGATTCTGGAACGTTGGCAAAATAAACTCAGATACCTGCTGGTGGATGAGTATCAGGATACCAACCTGTCGCAGTACAAACTGGTTAAGCAACTAGTGGGTGTGCGCGGAGCGCTCACAGTGGTAGGTGATGACGACCAGTCGATCTATGCCTGGCGAGGCGCACGCCCGGAAAATCTGGTACAGCTCGAAAAGGATTACCCCAGCCTCAAGGTGGTGAAACTGGAGCAGAACTATCGCTCTACCAGCCGTATTCTGCGTGCAGCGAATACTCTGATCGCCAATAACCCTCACGTCTATGAGAAGACCTTATGGAGTGAAATGGGTTTGGGAGATCCAATCCGGGTTATTCATACCAAAAATGAGGATCAGGAGTGTGAGCGCATTGCGATGGAGATTACCGACCTCCACCTTCGTAATGGCGTGCCTTTCAAAGAGATGGCCATACTCTACCGTGGTAACTTCCAATCCCGTCTATTGGAAGTGAAACTGCAGCAGTATCAGGTACCCTACAAACTCAGTGGTGGCACCTCGTTCTTTGCACGTACCGAGATCAAAGACCTTATGAGTTATCTCAAGGTGTTGGTAAATCCGGATGATGACAATGCTTTCTTAAGAATCATTAACCTGCCGCGCCGGGAAATAGGTCCAAGCACGCTCCAAAAACTGGGTACCTATTCTGGTGAAAGGCAGGTCAGTATGTTTGCTGCCTGTGATGAGATAGGTCTTGAACAGGTGATGCCTGCAAATGCGGTCGAACGTTTACGTCGTTTCTGTACCTGGATGCAGCATATCTACCG
>JASBRM010000350.1 GCA_030149405.1 Neptuniibacter sp.
GAGGAAACTGAAGAGCTGGTTGAAATTGTTCGTCGTCTGCCAGTGGTTGAGACTGTAGAAGAGGTTCCGTCTCATCTGGATTCGCATTCTGGCCAGCCAGTTGAATCAGCGCCTTACGATACACCTTATTACCCGGATACCAGCGTAAACGCGGAGCCAGTATCCAACCCGGGGCCCGCACCTACATTTGGGGGCAGCATTGGTTGGGCACGCAAGGCACAGCAGTTACGTGCTGGGCATTCCGATGAGCTACAGGCGAAATTCCGGCAGCAGGAGCAACTTCGAAAGCAGCTCCAGCCAATGGAACTGGGTTGGCAACCCTCACAAAACTTTTATGCACTGTTACCCCGGCATAATATTCCGGTTCAGTTTGCACATAGTTGTCTGGATGAATTTGTGCTCTACTGGTTGGATAAGGACCGCAAAGAAACTAACTGGGATCAGAAATTCCTGGGTTGGGTGAAAAGAGAGTGGGTTCGGAAGCAGACCGATGAAGGCCGCCAGCAACGGTTAAGTAAAGAACAGCAGACAGGTTTTAATCATGAAAACCCCCGCAGAGATACTCGCGAAAACAGAAAACGGGTTACCGCAGCCGTCATGGACATCAAGGACACCGACTGGTGAGGAAGAAGCGCCTCAAGCTAGCCCGCGAGAGCTGAGTGTCGAAGTAAAAACTCTGGTCAATATGATCTTTGCCCGATTTATGGCGATCTACGGGCATAAGTTTAAAAGCTGTTTTGAAACTCAGGATGAGATTCGTATTGCTAAGCGCGAATGGGCTTTAAGTCTTGAGGGTTACACAGAATCAGAGCTGGTTGCAGCAATTGATTACTGCAAAGAAAACAGTGCCTGGATGCCGACTATCTCTGAATTTCTACAGGTACTTCGGAATCTTACTGGTGACCATGGCCTTCCTGCGGCTAAGCATGCTTATGAAGAAGCCTGTATGAATGCTGAGCGTGCATCAACCCACAACTGGACTCATCCCGCAATTTACCACGCAGGTAAAGCAACAGGTTGGTTCCGTCTGCGTACTGAAGATGAGCCGGAAGTGTTTCCCGACTTTCGTTATAACTACGAAGTGATTTCTCGCAGAGTACGGCAAGGGGAAGAGTTAACGAATCCTGTACCTGTCGCATTGCCGGATAAAAGTGATGATAACCTGTTCAGTTTTATCCAATCCTGGGGTGAGGAACATAACCTCAAACCTGAGATCGCTAGTAAGTGGTTGTTCTATCTTACCAAGCCAAAGGGGAGTCAGGTTCGGGCGCGGTTTCAGAAACAAGCTCAGGTGGAAGCTGATGCCATGGGAATTAAGCTGCCGGATGATTACAGCTGATCACTCGTTACTGAGCGTTCGCTTTATATTTGGCGGCTTCTAAATTATGTTTTTTGAGCAGCTTATAGAAATCAGTGCGATTACGACCTGCAATCTGAGCTGCCTGACTCACATTGCCTTCTGTGATCTGTAATACCTTGATCAGATAGCGACTCTCAAACTCAGCCCTGGCCTCATTAAAGTTTGGAATAATCTCTTCCTGATTAGCCAGTGCTCTGTTGATCACTGCGTCGGAGATGACCGGGGTGTTACTCAGGGCGGTTACTTTCTCAATCACATTTTCCAACTGGCGGACATTACCCGGCCAGGATGATTGCGCAAGTAGCTGTAAAGCGGAGCTTGAAATACTTTTAACCTTTGGATTATGACGTTTAGCCGCCTGTTCCACGAAGTATCTTGCCAAAGGAGGGATGTCCTCCGGTCTTTCTGCAAGTGGTGGCAGATGCAGATTAACCACATTTAGGCGGTAAAACAGGTCTTCACGGAACTGGTTATCCAGCATCGCTTGTTCCAGATTTCTGTGTGTTGCGGAGATAACCCGGACATCAACAGGAATGGTTTCAGTACTGCCAACGGGCCTGATCTGCCTCTCCTGGAGAACTCGCAACAACTTCACCTGGAGTGCAGTGGGCATATCCCCAATCTCATCCAGAAACACAGTTCCGCCGCTAGCGGCCTGAAACAAACCCTGATGGCGACTTACTGCACCTGTGAAAGCTCCTTTGGTGTGGCCAAATAACTCAGATTCCAGAAGCTGTTCAGGTAAAGCGCCACAGTTAATCGCGATAAAGGGTTTTTTCTTACGAGGGCTGGCGTTATGGATCGCCTGAGCTAACAGCTCCTTACCACTACCACTGGGCCCTGTAACCAAAACGCTGACATCTGAACTGGCGATCTGCTCCGCTTCACCAAGAATATTTTCCATGATCTGACTGCGACTGATAATGCTCTTACGCCAGTCACCCTCAGAGCGGCTGGTGCTGGATAATGCTGTCTGAAGGGTGAGCATCAGTTGCTCACGATCAATGGGTTTGGTCAGAAAGCCTGAGACCCCTTTCTGAGTTGCAGTTACCGCTTCAGGGATAGAGCCGTGGGCGGTGATGATCACAACCGGAAGCTGTGGAAACTGTTGCTGTGCTCGGGCAAAGAGAGCCATGCCATCCATGCCTTCCATTCTTAAGTCGGTTAACAACAGGTCAACTTTGTCGTCAAGCAGCTTTAACGCTTTTTCAGCGCTCTCGGCACAGGTTATGGTGTATCCACTGGCTTCAAGCCGCATGGACAACAGTTTTAGTAATGACACATCATCATCAACCAGAAGAATATGAGCACTCATTAGTTATCCTCTCGTTGCTGGTTCAGGTCTGACTCTATCTGGGTCAGAGCATCGATCTGGATCTGCAGGGCCTGGTTTTTGCTCTCCAGTTTTTCCTGCTCTGCTCGAAGCCAAAGAAGAGCTGAAGTTTGTTGATTACGTAAACTCAGGTACTGATCACCCGGGCAATTATTTTTGCTGTTGAGTTTAAGTTTCGCGTAGTGACGTTTTGCCTGTTGAAGTTGTTCGGTGGAAGAAAAAGGGGTGGACATCAGCAGTGCAATCAGAGAACGGTCTTTGTTATCAATGGCATTTTTTAATAAGGAACTGCGCTTTTCCGGAGAAGCCAGGAAGCGCTTTTCAATATCCTGCATGCGAAACAGAGCTTGTGTACCAATTTCGCAAGCTGACTTTGATGAAGAAAGTGGGTGCGCTACGTTTTGCAACTGACAGCCTTGCAGCAGCAGGAGTATTATCAAAGTACTTAACAACTTAATCATGACTCATGTCTCCATGCTGAGGTAAATAAATCCGGAATCCCACCCGGTTGTTTATATTCCGGACAAGTTCAACCTTTGCACCAATCGACTCAGCAGCATCACGCACGATACTCAAGCCGATTCCAGAGCCTTTAACCGGCCCTTTGCGGCGATTGTGCCCCTGATAAAATGGTTCAAACAGGTGAGGAAGGTCTGCCTTCGGTATGGTGGGGCCATCATTGGTAATATCAATATTAAAATGTTCAGAATCTGAGTGACAGCTAATTGCCAATTGGCCTGATTCCGATCCGTACAGAGCTGCATTTGAGATCAGGTTGCTTAAAATACGGATGAGCATCGCTCTGTCTGTATACAAGCTGGCCTCTTTGGTAGGCAGTGTAACGGATATGTCCTTTTGTTCTATAAGCAGCTTATAAGGCTCAACCGACTCGGTAAGAATTGAGCTGAGTTGTACCGTTTGCATAGTGACCGGTTCATGTTGGCTAAGGCGACTGTAATCAAGCAGTTGTTCAATCAGAGTTTGCAGCTCACGTGAATTGCTTTGCAACAACGATGCAATTTCCATCTGGCTGTCATTAAGGTCGCCGGTAATCTGGTCAGCAAGCAGGTCAGAGCCTTCTCTTAGGGTGGTCAGAGGCGTTTTCAGTTCATGTGACATATGGCGCAGGAAACGCTGCTTTTCATTTTCTACTTCAGCCAGGCGTTCTGTAAGCCAATCCAATTGCTGATCTATATGAATTAATTCAGCAGGGCCTCCGACTCTTGCACCAGAGTATTCTTCACCTGTTCCCAAAGCGCGGATGCGAGCTGCCACTCGTTTAACAGGACGGATGATTGTTAGGCTGAAGAACATGATCAGCAAGGCTTCAATGGTCAACAGCAGTACTGCGAGGGAGCTGAGTTGAGCCTGAGTTTTTTGGGCCGTTTCATTCAGTGACTGCAGGC
>JASBRM010000373.1 GCA_030149405.1 Neptuniibacter sp.
CTTTGTCCAGGAATTCGCGAGCTGCTTCGATTACCTTCGCACCACGTACTGGGTTGTAACCGCCAGTTTTCTCAGCGCCACCTTCTTCAGAAACGGCATCAGTGCCGTACAATGCATCGTAGAAGCTGCCCCAACGTGCGTTAGCAGCGTTCAGAGCAAAACGAGCATTCATTACTGGTACTACCAGCTGTGGACCTGCCATTGTTGCCATCTCTGGATCAACGTTTGCTGTGGATGCTTCGAAGTCGTCGCCTTCAGGCAGAAGGTAGCCAATCTCTGTCAGGAATGCTTTGTAAGCTTCAAGATCAAATGCCTGACCCTGGCGCTCACGGTGCCAAGCATCGATTTGTTCCTGAATTGCATCACGTTTTGCTAACAGGTCGCGATTCTTTGGTGCCAGATCGTGCACGATTGCGTCGAATCCAGCCCAAAACTGTTCGCTGGTTACGCCAGTACCTGGCAGTGCTTCGTTGTTAACGAAATCGTAAAGAGCCTGTGCAACCTGCAGGCCGCCGCTCTGTACTCTTTGACTCATAATAATTGCCCCTGTTTCTATTCTGACAGTCCTGATGCGAGACAAAGTTCTATTGTTGATTTGGCTGGAGAATTATCCACAGCACAGGTTTTGTATCGCAGCAGTATCGAAAAGTGTGTCTATTGTCGCTCAACTAAGGGCAAAAGTACGATAAATAGGTTTTATAGTTGGTATAACTCTGGTGAATTGAGATTGTGGATTCCATTCAACAAAGTTATAAGGTGATGACTTTTTTCTCATATCACTTTGAATCTACTAGAGTTATAAATAGTTTCAGCGTTTTGAGTTTCTATGGCTTTATTTGATCGTTCCTCGTTAATACAAAGCCTGGATACGTTTTCTAAAACGAAGAAGGGCATTCCAAATGCAGAGGTAGAATCCTATCTCCGCCATTATCAGCTGCACGCTTTGGCTAAAGCGAGTGACTATCGTATTGGCCGTCTTAAATTGGATGATATAAGCGTTTCAATTCAGTTCTTTCAGCAGCAACAGCCTTTCATTTCAAAAGGTATCATCATTATCACCCACGGTTATATGGATCATGTAGGCCTCTACAGGCATCTCATTCAGGCTGCTTTTGACTGTGGATTTGATGTCATGGCTTACGATATGAGTGGACATGGGCTATCGGATGGTAATCCGCTGGATGTGGATGATTTTGAACATTATGCCTTGCAACTAAATGCATTAATTAAATATATACGACGCTATGAAGGCATTAACTCTCCCATTCATTTGATCGGGCAGAGCACCGGAGGGGCCGTAATTTGCGCACAGCATTTGTTACTTGATGAACCTCAAAATTTGTTGGGTGGGAAAAGGGTTTTACTGGCTCCGTTAATACGCCCTGCAATGTGGAAATCAATCCAGAGGCGATTCAGCTGGCTTAAGTATGTGATCCGTCGGGTACCGAGGCGTTATAGCCGAAGTTCTCATGATGAGACGTTTGTAGATTTTATTTCGGAGAATGATCCTCTCCAGCATGACCAGATCCCAGTAGGCTGGATAGGCGCTATGCTTGCCTGGGGGGAATGGATTGAACAGCAGCAACCTTGTCAGGAAGCTTTGTATATCATTCAGGGGGATGCCGATAAAACAGTGGCTTGGGAGCACAATATGGCAGTTTTCAAGCGAATTTATCCTAATGTGGACATATCTATAGTGCCGGAGGCGCGTCATCACTTAGTCAATGAAAGTGATGAGTTTAGAACTCAGGTGTTCGACCAAATTAGGGAAATTATTGGAAATTAAAATGGGTCGTGTTCGAACAGGATCAACCCTCATCAGTAGCAACAACGCGGTTTCTCCCCATGCTTTTGGCCATATATAAACGCTCATCAGCACGCTTTAATAGGTCATAGAAACTTTCTTCTTCATCTGGCTCTACAGAAACCACCCCTGCGGACAAGGTTACATAATCGCTGATTTTACTGCCTTTATTCGGTATCTGCATTGCTTCTACTTCCAAGCGCATTATTTCAGCATAAGATTTGGCAGCTTGATAATCCTGAGCAGCAGACATAAACAGAAACTCTTCGCCGCCAATTCGGAAGCAAAAGTCTTCTGGGCGCCTCGACATGTTTGATAGCACATCTGCAACGAGCTTCAGAACTGTGTCACCCTGTTGGTGGCCATAGTTGTCGTTAATCGCTTTAAAATAATCGATATCTACGAGGATGATATCGAAAGAAGTGCCTTGTCTTCTCGCTCTTTTCATCTCATTTTCTGCGATCTCATCCAGCTTTCTTCTGTTAAAGAGACCCGTCAATGGGTCAGTAAATGATGCGTGCAGTGCTTTATCTCTTTCCCGCTTCAACTCAAGGGATATTTTTTCCAGAGCTGAAGAATCCTGTTGGATTCTGCTATGCATCTGCTTGAATGAAACAGCCAGTTCACCGATTTCATCGTTTGAGTTAATTAAGGAAACATAATCGTCCGAATGATGTGAGCCTTGTTTGGTGGATCGGGTGAGTAACTCAAGCGGCCTGATAATTGTTCGTTGTAAATAAACTGAGAGAAAAATAGAAATGACTAAGAAAATGCTTACCTCTAGGATCAGGAGGTTTTTAAGCAAATTGTTGTGTTCTTCATAAGAACGGCTGCGTTCTTCAAGGAGATGGTTTTCATGGGTTATAAACTCATCAAGCAATACCCGGATCTGGTCCATGAGTTCTTTACCCTGATCACTTTTCACAATCTCCAGCGCCTCTGATGTATTCCCCAGGCTGGCATAGCCGATAGTCTCAGAAAGTTCTATAAATTTTAAATCCATCAATCTGGAAATGTCGGAAAGAAGGGCTTGTTGGGCAGGATTATCGCTCGTAAGTTTGCCCAGGGTCTTCAGGCTCTGCCGGGAGGCTTTTACGCCGTTATGATATGGCTCAAGGTAGTCGGTTGTCAGGGTGAGGAGATAGCCTCTTTGGCCTGTTTCGGCATCACGTAAATAGCCAAGAAGCGTCTCACTCTCATGGATTACTTGCTGGGTATGAGTAACCCATTCTAAACGCTCAGAAGCTTTATTTTTGGTAATTGTAATGAGTAGGAAATCAGCCAGGCTGATTCCAATTAGAGTACCAATAATAATTAATAGCTTGGAACGCAGTCCAATTTTCATACAACCAGCCTAAACAACAAAATTCAGGGGTGATCCATAATTGCCTTTCAGTATGGGAATTTTACCTGAGCTTTAAGGCTCTAAGTAAGTGTAGATAATTAGGGTAACAATTGATCTGAATGAAAAAAGGCCGCATTTAGCGGCCTTTTTGAAAAATTACATCGTTCAGAACTTAAAACAATCGACGGCAGCGGATAGTGCCCTCGATTTGTTTAAGGTTCTGCAGTGCTACGGCAGAGCAGTCAGCGTCTACATCAACAACTACATAGCCCACTTTCTCATTAGTCTGCAGGTACTGACCGCTGATGTTGATGCTGTTCTCAGAGAACACATTGTTGATTGCAGAAAGTACACCAGGAACATTGTTGTGAACGTGAAGCAGGCGATGCACATCCGGATGCTCTGGCAGCGCAACTTCTGGGAAATTAACAGAGGTAATAGAAGAACCGTTGTCGCTGTACTTGATCAGCTTCTCAGATACTTCGTAACCGATGTTTTCCTGCGCTTCCATAGTAGAACCACCTACGTGT
>JASBRM010000014.1 GCA_030149405.1 Neptuniibacter sp.
CAGACTTGCCGAAGTACATGCAGAACCTGAAGATACAGCCAGATCTTTTAAGGACATCAGCAGAGATTCACCTTCAACGAAGGCAAAGCTGACATTCAGATTACCCGGTACACGCTGCTCTTTTGAACCGTTCAGGTAAACCTCTTCCATATCCTGAACACCAGCCCAGAAGCGATCGCGCAACGCAATAGCACGCTCGGTATCTTTCTGCATATCTTCTTTACAGATTCGAGCGGCTTCGCCTATACCAACAATTTGGTGAGTAGCCAACGTTCCAGAACGCATACCACGCTCATGACCACCACCATGCATCTGCGCTTCAAGACGAATACGTGGCTTACGACGTACAAACAGAACACCAATGCCTTTAGGGCCATACATTTTATGGCCAGAAATCGACATCAGATCTACTTTGCAGTCAGACATATCAATTTCAATTTTGCCCGCGCTTTGTGCAGCATCCACATGAAACACGATACCTTTGGAACGAGTCAGCTCACCAATTGCTTTGATATCTGTGATCGTTCCAATCTCGTTATTCACATGCATCAGGGATACGAGAATAGTATCTTCACGGATTGCTTCAGCCACAGCAGAAGGCTCAATCAAACCCTCAGCATTTGGAGTCAGGTAAGTAACTTCAAAACCTTCACGTTCAAGCTGGCGACAAGTATCTAAAACCGCTTTGTGCTCAATTTTAGATGTAATGATGTGCTTGCCTTTCTTCTGATAGAAGTGAGCTGCACCCTTGATTGCAAGGTTGTTAGACTCTGTTGCTCCAGACGTCCAAACAATTTCACGAGGGTCTGCATTAATCAGATCAGACACCTGACGTCGAGCACTCTCAACCGCTTCCTCAGCCTTCCACCCAAACAGATGAGAACGCGAGGCCGGATTACCAAAATTACCTTCCATCGTCAGACAGTCGATCATTTTTTCTGCAACGCGTGGATCAACCGGCGTTGTGGCTGAATAATCCAGATAAATCGGTGTTTTCATTAATTATCTCCGCACGTACTTAAACTACTGCTTTTTCATTATCTGTAATACGAGTGGTCGCTAAAACGCCATCCATATGCAACAAATCCTGTCGCTCAGAAATATCCTGTACATCTTTTCGTGCCATCAGATCAGCTAACGAAATGCCACTCAAAAACAGATGAATCTGATCACTAAGGTCGCACCAAAGATGATGCGTAAGACAGATATCCCCACCCTGGCAGTCTCCCTGGCGGTTACAACCTGTCGCTTCTACTGATTCATTAACCGCATCAATAACCTGAGCAACATTGATTTCAGCCTGCTGGCGATTCAACTGGTAGCCACCACCTGGGCCACGAACACTTCGTACCAGTTCATTACGGCGCAGCTTCGCAAACAGTTGCTCGAGATATGACAGAGAAATACCCTGCCTTTCGGAAATGTCTGCCAAGCTTATGGGGCCTTTACCCTCATGAAGCGCAAGATCCAGCATAGCTGTGACAGCATATCGACCCTTAGTCGTCAGTCGCATAATTTTCACCCAATGCACATTAGCAATGTCGCGATTATGCAATACCCGACCAAAAAGGTCAACTAAATATCCTACCTTTATTGTAGGTCTTTATATGAGTAGGTGCGGGAATTCTACACGAATTTTATTCAGAACCCCACGACCTTAGCTGAAAGACTAATCTTTCAGCTGTTTTTGCATTGCAGTGAGGATGCCTCGCAGGATATTTACTTCTACCTTATCTGGCACCGATCTCAAATAAAGGCGACGTAAACGCGCCATCAATTGCCTCGGATTTTCTGGGTCAAGAAAATCAATATCGATCAACGTTTCTTCCAGATGAGCAAACAAACGCTCAAGATCTGCACTTTCCGCCAGATCAATATCCCAGTCAGTCCCCCATTGCGGCTTATGCTCTTCTGCCTGCTCTCGATACAAACCCGCCATTCTCAATTCATAGGTAATAACCTGAACGGCGGCAGCGAGATTCAAAGAACTAAAATCCGGATTAGATGGAATATGCACATGGTGATGACAAAGATGCAGCTCTTCGTTGGTTAAACCGCGATCTTCTCTGCCAAACACTACTGCAATTTTTTTATCACCTGCGCTACTGACAATAGAGGAAAGTTCTCTAGGATCAACAACAGGCCAAGGAATATGACGGCCACGAGCACTTGTGCCAACAACAAGATGACAATCAGCAATGGCTTGCTCCAGTGTTTCATGGACAACCGCATGTTCTAAAATATCGGTTGCGCCTGAAGCCCTGTTATCAGCCTCAATGTGAGGAAATTTTTTTGGCTCCACAAGATGAAGTTCCGAAAACTTCATATTTTTCATCGCCCGGGCAACACCACCTATATTTCCCGGATGACTTGTATTGACCAGTACAATTCGTATTTCTGCAGACATTGCCTTACTCATTCTTTATAGAGCGCGCTATTCTAACAGACAGGAAGCATTCAACCACTTATTCACACCACACATAATCCTCAGGTATAATGCGTCGATTAATTTCACGAACACGCTTCAGGTTCAGACATAATGCAACCCATGGTAAACATTGCCTTGCGCGCAGCACGCGTTGCAGGCGAACAGATCGTTCGCGCAGTTGAACGTTTAGATCTGGTCAAATCAGAACAGTCCGATGTCGCAAAGCTACTCAGTGACACCTGCCAGAAAGCCGAACTGAGCATCGTCCACACGATCCAGAAAGCTTACCCTAACCACAAGATCATTGGTGAATATACTGGCGAACACGCGCCCATCGGTGAAGGCCCGGAGTTTAGTTGGACAATCAACCCGATCGATAGCGTTTCTAATTTCTCAAATGGATTACCTGTTTTTGCTATCAGCATGGCAGGACAGCAGAATGGCCGCATTGAACACTCCCTGATTCTCAACCCAATCACCGGTGAAGAGTTTACGGCAAGCCGCGGTCACGGTGCGCAACTGAACGGAAAACGTCTAAGAGTAAGCAACCACAAAACGGTTGAGAGCTCTCTGATCGGTACTGGTTTCTTTAATCGCACCAGCGATAAAAACCACCTGGAAGCCTACCTGAATATCTTCCGCGACATCACCACCACTGGCGGCACTATTTATAACGGCGGTTCTGCTGCGTTAAATCTGGCTTACACTGCTGCAGGCAGAATTGACGGTTTTTACCAGATCGGCCTAAACCCTTGGGAAATGGAAGCAGGCATTATGCTGGTTCAGGAAGCAGGCGGTCTGGTTGGTGATTTCTCAGGAGGCAACAACTTCCGAAATAACGGCAATTTAATCGCCGGCAACCCTAAAATGTTTAAAGCGCTTCTGAAGGGTCTTCAACCTTCATTAACAGATGATCTGAAGTAACCAACATAAGAGATAAAAAAACCGGCATAAGCCGGTTTTTTTATCTCTTAATCTTTAATAAATTTCATAGACCAAGAAAATTTTTAATCAAAGCCCCCGCACTCCTATTACAGAGTTAATGGCGCATATCCTTTTTTAACTCTCGAAGGTGCCCTTTCGTTTTACGAAGCAACTTTGGAGCATGAAACGCCAGGCGATAAGAAAATGAGGACATTGATACTGAACCCGCCCGCCATTCCCATGGATTGTTATTTCTCTTAACTCCACATTTTGACAATATTTTTTTAAAAAATTCACTACTCAATGACCGCCTATTTGCCAGAGGCTCCATCCTGGAATCTTCCCCTTGCCCGCAATTCCAGGGAAAACTTCCCCATCGCCGTGCTTCTGATGAAGTAGGCGCATTCCAAAAAGCTTCAATTAAACCACCAAGTGACGGTCTCAAAAGCCTCACAGCATTTAAATCACTTTTCTGAATTTCTAAAGCACCAGCAAATGCGAGGACAGCAGATCTATACCCACTCAGACCCCACTGATGTACAGACTCAGCCCACCCTGACTCTGTAATCGGCACAACTTGTTCATCCTGCCTAGAATAACCGAGAAGTGTACCGTGAGAGGCACAGCAGAAGACCTCCATCATAATAAAAAACTCCTTCCCAGAAAGAGGCTTGCCTCCCCCTATCCCAGAGTTTTCATCAAAATAGAATCCGTGCTTACTCGCAGAAAAGCGGCTCTCTCGAGCCTTGGCACCAAACAGGAAACCATGCAGATTTGAACCCGGAGCTTCTTCATGCACAATCTCTGCAGCAACATCATACAAAGACCCCGACCAGCCAACGTCGACGATTCCAATACCATCAACATTGAAAACACCCTCCTGTTTCAGGTAATCCTTTATAAGCTCCCTATTTTTTTGTATTGCTTGATCCCTAATAGGCTGAAACTCATCCGATTCAATAAATTCTCGAAAAAAATGAACGCCTTTATTATCGAGGGGCGCACTAATTCTATCTAATTGATAACCACTGGAGGCCAGGATAGGTTTAACAGCCTCCAACTCAACATCTAAACGATTCAAAATATCGAGGGCTGTTGTGCCAGAGTTAACGTCACCCATGTACCAATCACCCAAAGATGACTCTGAGCTACCCCGGGCCCATGCACATCTACTCGCGTACAAGTACTGCACTTCAATGTCCAAGCCTAACTTTTCAGCCAAAACATGAGCAATTTCAAGCATCACCTCACCGTCTCTGGCTAAAAAATACAATTTCCGTAACCCCAGTTTCTCTGCCTCTCCAAACAGCCAAAGCACATAACTCACCAATAAAGGAGCGGCAACTCCAGCCCCTACTTCTACTAATGAGCGGTCATCCCCTTTTAAATCACATGACACTCTGGCAGACCTTGAAGCCCCTGCAAATTTCCCACTTAGACCTAATGTTGCAGAATTCGCTTCACCAAGTAGCAGTTCAAATCTGTTGGGATTACCTATTGGCAGGTGAGTTGAAGAAACCCCCACCAAACGCGCACCCTCAACATCCGCTACTGGGTGGTTTCCATAAAAGCAAAAGTCCTCTGGACTGACGCCATATTTTTTCATTACCTCTTTGAACAACTTCCCTTTTCTTTTATCTGAACCATATTCACAGGAAACCATCACAGCATCGCCATCTTGAAAAATACCGTTATGGATAAGAAGCTCCTTAAGAGATTCCGATGAATGATACATATCCGAGACATATACTATCTGGTCACCGTTTTCGCGATGAGATCTCAGGATGTCGACATTAACGCTGATAGGTTCAAGGTAGCTTTTTTCTAATGCATATTCCTTTTCTACGAAATAGCTAAGATCGCGATCCGGGATATTTATACAGCACAACATCTCTGCATATATATCTCGTAGTGTCGTTGAACTACCTTTTGTTTCATAACATCTCATCTCAGCCAGTCTGCGTTGTTCAGCAAAAACTGCTGGCTCAGGGCATACAGGGTTTTCCTGCTTTACAATCTTTCCAAGTTCAAAAAATATCGCGGTAGGAGGGGAAGTACGTCGCATCAAAAGCGTTTCAAAAATATCAAAACCGACCAATTTCATTATTTGCTCCAGAGTCGAATCACAAACTTGTGCGACCTTCTATACAAAAATCCATAGTGATGAGTATTTAAGTTTAAGCATTGAAGAGAAAGAAATTTATTTCGAGGCTGGGAGAACATATGACTTCCAATTTTTCAGTGTCTAAACCCAATAATCCAAAATGGGAAATTTTGCATTACCCATTATTTTATTCCCTTATCGGCCTTACCG
>JASBRM010000017.1 GCA_030149405.1 Neptuniibacter sp.
CTGGATCTGGTAGGCAAGATTTACACGATCACCAGCCTGACAGGGCTGGCTATAAGGCCAGCCCAATCAAACAAGCCAGAAACCACGCTCAACATAAAGGTAAAAACAATGTTATCAAATGAAATTTTACAAGCCGTAAAAGGGTACACCGCCAATATGCAAAAGACGGTCACTTTCGTCTTGCAGCGTGGTGAACATGAAAAACGTGAAGAGCTGCTTAAATTCCTGAATGATCTTGCATCCGTTAGCGAGAATCTCGAGGTTGTAGAAGCAGAATGCTCTGATCTGCGTAGCCCAATCAGCTTTTTATTGGAAGCCGATGGCGTCGATACCGGTATCCGCTTCTCCGGCATACCTGCTGGGCATGAGTTCAATTCACTGATTCTTGCAGTGTTACAGTCTTCAGGTACGGATCTGAAACTAGATGCTTCTCTGCAGTCACTACTGGCAGTTATTGATGAAGACCTTAAGTTTGAAGTTTTCATTGGGCTGAGCTGCCACAACTGTCCTGATGTCGTTCAGGCGCTCAATCAGTTTGCTTTAGTTAACCCAAATATCAGCTCTGAAATGATCGATGGTGGATTGTTTCAGGATGTGATCAAAGAGCGTGATATTCAGGGCGTCCCAAGTGTTTACCTCAACGGTGAACTGTTTGCGAACGGCAAAGTAACAGCGGCAGAGCTGATCGAAAAACTCATTGAACGTGATCCGAATGTCACTTTGGGTGGCGTAAGTGAGGCACTGCCTTTACAGGATGTTACGATCATTGGTGGTGGTCCTGCAGGTGTGAGTTCTGCCATCTACAGCGCTCGTAAGGGCCTGAAAGTCACCGTTATAGCTGACCGGGTTGGTGGTCAGGTGAAAGATACTATGGACATTGAGAACCTGATCTCAGTTTCCAAAACCACAGGTCCGGAACTGGCTGGTGCTCTGCAAGCGCATATGAATGACTACGAGATCACCATTAAGGAGCATCTTAAGGTGACCGAGGTTGAGCAGGGCGACATTAAGCGTGTGACACTTTCTTCCGGTGAGGTGATCCGCACCAAAACCCTGATTATTGCGACAGGTGCCAAATGGAGAGAACTGGGCATACCCGGTGAGAAGGAAAACATTGGTAATGGTGTGGCTTACTGCCCTCACTGTGACGGGCCTTTCTTCAAGGGCAAAAATGTCGCGGTCATTGGTGGTGGTAATTCAGGTATCGAAGCCGCACTGGACCTGGCGGGTATTGTTAAATCGGTCACAGTTTTCGAGTTTATGCCTGAGCTGAAAGCTGACCAGGTATTGATTGATCAGGCAAAATCTCGTGACAACATCACCATTCTTAAGAATGTTGCTACTAAAGAGATCAAAGCAGCGGACGGTAAGGTGAATGCTATTGAATACGTGGAGCGTGAAACCGACCAGGTGAAACGCCTTGAACTGGCCGGTGTGTTTGTGCAGATCGGTCTCGTACCTAATAGTGGTTTCCTGGGTGATCTGGTTGAGCAGACACAGTTTGGTGAAATCGTTATCGACGAGAAATGCCACACATCTGCAGAGGGTATCTACGCTTGTGGTGATGTGACAACTGTACCGTACAAACAGATCGTGATCTCGATGGGTGAAGGCGCTAAGGCTTCATTGTCTGCTTTTGAGTACCTTCTGGCTCAGAGTGAACGTTTGGAACAGTTAGAAGCCGCATAAGGTTGTTACCTTTCAAGGCAGTCGCCTGGCAAGGGCAAGATCAGGCCGGCGACTGCATAAGTATCGGGTTTCTAACTTTGTAGCTCACATGGAATGATTCCTGAAATCAACCTTAGGTGACTACAGCGGTTTTTATTCTTTATCAAAGCTGTCAACAATAATTGCCCCCATCGAAGCGGGCATTGCTATCACGAGCAAGCGAGAAATCGCCGATGAAGTGTCTGTTTGAATGGGGAATTTATTAAGAGATATCAATACAAGGGCAACAACAAGGCCAGCAATTAGGTAAGCGATGAAAATACGAAAGATAAAAACAGGGATGCGATATCTGATATTGCCTTGAAAAACGCTCTGATATGCATAAAAACCCAGAAAACAGACAGAGAGCGTAAACAACATCAGCAAGTTTGCTAATGGAAGAGTTTCTCCAAGTTTCCAGGCTTCTTCGGAAAATGAAATTGGAACCGCCATAGCAAATGCGCCTATAGCCACCTGACCTGCATCTTCCAGATTAAAATGAATTTTCATCGTTACTGATTATCCTGACCAAGGGTATAAACAAAACTCATTCTGTTTCAGTTAATTGCTGTTTAAGCATTTTCGCTGCCAGCGCATAGCCTCCATCACTGCCGTCAACAAAATGCAGATGTCCGCCATCACTGATGCTTTCCACATAACAAGTCATCTGGGCTGCATCAGATGCATGCACACCGTATGCTATTGCGCCATTCAATGCGTGAGATTCCAGTATGTTAATGATTTTTTCGCTCTGTTGCGGCGAACAATCCAACACCAGTCTCAGCGTATCATCGTATTTCTGAAAATCACAATGCTGAGGAAGCTTGCTGATGTAATTTTTCAGGGCTGGGAATAACCGGAATAAGCCTAAGTTAAACGCAAAGAGCGTTATCAATAGCTCAAACATATTGGCGATAAAATGTTTGTTTAAACACCCGCCCGATACTTTGATCTGCCTGCGCATGTTCGAGGCGAAGGAATTATACCGCGCAGCTTCCATGCTGATTGGATTAGATAATTTGACAGATCCCCCAAGAATACTCTCTAACTCTTGAACAAAAGTGCTTAGAACGGAGCTGTCTTTAATGGGTGGGGCAATGAGCATGCACAATGTGACCCCTTTCGAGGCACGGACTGGGCGCCAACGACATGAGAGCCCCGCAAAAATTTCAGTTTGTTGCATGAGTGGGGCAGGGATCACTCGAAGAAGGGAGTCTTCTTTGATCAGTTTTTCCGCTAATGTCAGCCCACCCCCTTTGAACATCACCTGACTGAAACGGTCGGCTGACTTATAGATTGCTACTTCGACTTCAGCTCCTCTGGAACGTAATTCAGAGATTGGGATAACACCAGCATGGAGTTCAAGATTAAAGCTGCTTTCGGACCAAAAGCATAATGATTTAAGTACTCTTTCAGATGCTTCCAACATCTCTTCTTTAATAAGTAAGGTGGCTCCGTCACCACCAAAACAGTAAGGAAGATCTGGTGATACATGAGTCATAAAAGCTGTTATAACCGCAGCGCCAATAAAATTTACATCCCTGTATCGGCCTTGTTCTATGGCATCAGTAGAGCCACGAACATCCGCTGCAACCACAAACCAATCATCTGGAACTTTCTGGTAGTTCTCATCGATCAGCACTGTATTGAGTTCAGTTAGTTTAGGTAAAGCATTAAAGAAAGCATCCATCTCAACTATTACTTCTAAATTTAGTTGTACAGCCAGTGGTTTTTCCCTTCTGGGTTTAAGGAAACGCTCAGGCACGGTGTTTTACATAGTAGTCATATCAGTACAAACTTGACAATAGTTGATTGATTTACTAGGTTAAATTGTGCGCCGCAAAAAAAATAGAGCTTTAATGGATTGGTAGGTAGTAATATGGACGAATCAACAGATCGCAGAACCTTTAGCTCTTTTTGGGCATCGAGTTTAATCGATACAAAAAAATTCTGCTCAGTAGAGTTGGATGACTATCAGATGAATGAACAACCAGAAAAACCACTATGTAAACGATCACTGGTTTTTCGTGTACTGTCGTTCCAATTGGCCCTGGCTGTTAGTTGTTTTGCACTGACTGTTTTGATTGGCTACTACTACGGTATTGATTATCTGTATCGCCCATTTCACAGTGGTCCAGCAACCAATCCTAACACAGCAGTGCTTTGTCTGATTTTGAGTATATTGTTGCTTATCCCCGAGCGAAAAAATTATGCGTTTTTGCTGAGACGGGTTTTTATCTTTACAACGCTTACTGTCACCATTTTTGTACTCTTAGATTATTTATTCAGCCTGAGGTTAGTACCTTCTACACTGTTTTTTGAGGATAAGGTGCAGCATGAAGTAGGGCAGGGATTCAGTAATTACCTGAGCATAAATACAGATATTATGCTGTTACTCATAGCACTCTCACAGTTTTTTGAATGTGCACGGCGTTACTTGCTATCTCAACTGTTTTCATTTTTTGCCATTGCAATACCCTGTCTATCTTTTATTGGGTATTTGTATGCAATTGAAAGCTTCTACGGCCACATGTCCTTTTACACGGCCATTATGGGCTTTTGTCTGGGCTGGGCATCGTTATCCAGAACTGCTGATCAAGCGGGTTTTAGAGCGGTTCTAAGCCCATTTATAGGTGGCAAAGTGGCCCGTATTCAAGTGCTATCAGGTATGTGCCTACCTTTCCTGGTCGGGTTCTTACTCTTGCCTTATTCCCAGCAGGTGGACAAAGCATTATTGGCTGTTTTTGTAATTTTTCTGACCTGGTTTCTAGTGCTCATGATCAGTATTTCTGCAATGGTCCAGGAGCAGATTGAACTGCTTAGACAAGAGGCAACAGAAGAACTGATTAAGGCCGCTTCAACCGACCCATTAACGGGTTTATTTAACCGCCGAAAGTTTTTTGAACTAGCGGAAGGTGAGTATAAAAAGGCTATTCGGGCTAATCGTGAACTCGCAATGTTAATGATCGATGTGGATAACTTCAAAAATATCAATGACCTGGCGGGGCATAATGTGGGTGATTCAGTATTGATTAGTATATCGGACGTCATTTCAGACAGTGTAAGAGAGACTGATGCCGTCTGTCGTTTCGGAGGAGAAGAATTTGCCGTTATGTTATTTGATACCTCTCAAGAGGGGATTGAACGTGTATGTGAAAAAATTTTAAAGACGGTTGAAGAAATCAAGGTGGAAGGTTGGACCGAACTAAACGGTAAAATAACCGTTTCAATAGGTTCATCACTGCTATCTAAAAAGAGCGATCTGGACGCTGCTATACGAGCTGCAGACAAAGCGATGTATAAATCTAAGCGTTCAGGAAAGAACCAGGCAACCTATCTACATTGACCTGCGGTAGCTCAGTCCAGCTCTTTTTTAGACAGCGTTTCTTTGATTACATCTAGTTTGGCTTTCAGTAATTCTGCTCTTCCCAAATCACTGCATACCTGTGGTTTTGTTTCCGAAAACGTTTCCATTTGGTTTAGAGTTTCAGTCAAAATGTTAGCCTGTTCAGACAAGGCCTTTTTTTGTTGTGAGTCTATTTTACCGCGTGTCTTAAGAATCAGGTTTGCTTCTTCGATTAACGCTGGTAGTACATCAATTATGTTGAG
>JASBRM010000025.1 GCA_030149405.1 Neptuniibacter sp.
TCAACGCTGATCTTTTCCGTGATGAAGAGTTTGAACGCACTGCAGCGGATGCTTTCGTCATCGAGCGTCTGAACGATGTTCGTGATTGCATGAAGAGCCTGCACCACCTGTGTACTTACGGTCACTTCCAGCTGGAAGAACACCTGATGAAAGTGCGTGAGATGCTGGCCTCTATCGGTGAAGCTCACAGCGCTTACAACTCAGTACTGGCTCTGCGCAAGGCCGGTATCAATGCACGTTTTGTTGACCTGACTGGCTGGCATATGGACCAGCCTCTGCCATTTGAAGAGATGATCCAGCTGCAATTTGCGGATGTTGATATCGCGTCAGAGATGGTAATCGCAACGGGTTACACACACTGTGAAGAAGGTCTGATGAAAACCTTTGACCGTGGTTACAGTGAAATGACGTTCAGTATGATCGCGACCGTAACAGGTGCTGACGAAGCTATCATCCATAAAGAATATCACCTGAGTTCAGCTGACCCGATGCTGGTAGGCCCTGAGAATGTCGTAACTATTGGTTCTACTAACTACGATGTGGCCGATCAGCTGTCTAACCTGGGTATGGAAGCAATCCACCCTAAAGCGGCTAAAGGTCTGCGCCGTAATGGTGTGAAGCTGCGTGTTAAAAACGCGTTTGAACCTGAGCACGAAGGTACTGTTATTTGCCAGAACTACCACAGTGAAACACCACGTGTTGAGATTGTGGCAGGTCGTAAAGATGTATTTGGTATCGAGATCTTTGATCAGGAGATGCTGGGCGATGCGGAATACGATATCGAGATCTCGAAGCTTCTGGCGCAGTTGAAACTGTACGTTATCAACAAAGATGCGGATGCCAACAGTATTACCTACTATGTTGGCGGCTCTCGCAAGATGGTGAATCGTGCAGCCCGCTTGATGGAAGAGATGTACCCAGAAGGTCAGATCCGTCTGCACAACCTGGCCATCGTTTCTGCCATTGGTTCACACATGAAAGTGAAAGGTATTCTTGCACGTACAGTAACAGCACTGGCGGAAGCGGGTATCAACGTGATGGCTCTGCACCAGTCTATCCGTCAGGTTGAGATGCAGTGTGTCGTTTCTGAAGATGAGTATGAAAAAGCGATCATTGCACTTCATGCTGCTCTGATCGAGAACGGCAATCAGGATGTGAATTCTGCCGCATAATTGTTGCTTGGTTACAAAAAAGGCTCACTTATGTGAGCCTTTTTTATTGCACAGATTCTGGGCCTAACGAGGTGGTTTTTTTACTTACGGATGCCTTCGATATCCAGTTCCAGATAGACCGTTTCTGCGGCAGGTCCCAGATTGTAAGTCATGCCAAAGTCTTTCGGTTTGATCGCAGTCGTGCCAGAAAAACCTGCTCTGTAGCCACCCCATGGGTCCATACCTTCACCCACTTTCACCACATCGATAGAGATCTCTTTTGTGGTGCCGTACAAGGTCAACATGCCTTTCATAACACCACCGTTTTCATTGGGTGTGAATGATGTGCTTTTAAAAGAGGCTGTACCGAAATCATCCGTGTTCAGGTACTTTTCACCACGCAGGTGCTTGTCACGTTCCGCATGGTTAGAGTCAATTGAGCTGACATCAATTTCAACATTGACTGTTGCTGCAGCCGGGTTATCAGAATCGTAGCTGAAAGTGCCTTCAAATGTATTGAATCGGCCTTTTAACCAACTGGTGCCCAGGTGTCCGGTTTTGAACTCAATTGAGGCATGGGAGCCTTCTGTATCAATCACATAGTCGGCTGCGAATACTGGGCTAACGGCAAACAAAGAAGCCATTGCACAGCCTTTAATAAATTTAGCCTTCATTCTCATCCTCTCTTATCGCTAACATGCGTGTGAGTGTTCGGTCTTTACCAATAAAGTGGTGTTTAAGCCCGGCTGCAGCATGCACAGCAGCCAGTGAAATCAGCAGGGTCGCAACGATAAAGTGAATCTCCCCGGCAATGTCCTCCTGATGCTCAAATGCAAAAGGCAGGGCGGGTATATCGACCCAGTTAAATACAGATATAGCAGAGCCATCCGCCGTGGAAATCAAAAAACCAGAGCAAAGGGTTATTGCAAGCAGTAGTAACAACAGGTGATGGGCCATGGTTGCTGCGGTTTGAAGAAATCTGGGTTGTGGTAGTGGTTTGGGTGATTTATCAAACATCTTCCACAATAAACGAAAGACAAATAACAAAGCCACCAGAATACCCACACTCTTATGCCACATAGGCACTGTGCGGTACGCAGGATCGTAGTAGTCCAGAGACTCTATATACAGGCCTAGAGGGTACAAACCGATGATTGCAAAAGCCATCAGCCAATGCAGGATGACGGCAACCAGTCCATAGCTGTCATCAGAGTTAAAATATTTACGACTCACATCAATCACTCAAATAATTGAATGCTTAATAGATCATCTTTAGGCGCTAATTTCATCTGACTTTACCCAAATTTTCAGTGTTAACAGGTTTAGGCGGTAGGCGATAAGGAAAGGGTATGTTTGGGTAATCTGAAGTTCAGACCGGCACTCAGCCGGTCTGAGAATGACTCTGACACACGTTACTGATAAGCCCCTTCCATCATCTGCATGGCTTCATTGCTCCATCTTAAGGCCTCAGCATAAGAACTGGCGTATATCTCCCTGACTTCCACAGGTAGCTCGACAATTTGATGACCTACCATGTACAGGTTGACTGCATGTAACAGTTTTCCGGCTTTGCCTTCATAAGACGTTATGGCATCTTTAATCTCATCCGAAACAGGGAGGTGCGTCAGCAGGGTTCTTTGATCAATTTCAAGCAGCGCATCCAGCATCGAGAGAATGCCGCAAATGAAGGCCAGATCGTAATCTACTTCCTCTGTGCGATATGCCACAAACTCACACATTCTTGCGGTGATAAGGATCTGCCTGATCAGTTCTGTTGGGCGATCGGCATTGCTGGAAAGGGCAAGCAGCGTTGCCCATTTATTAATTTCGTTCAGTCCCAGAGCGACCACTGCCTGAGTCAGACTTTCAATCTGGTTCGGTAGGTTGTATTTAGCGGAATTAACAATTTTCAGCAGCTTAAAGGTCAGCTGTGGGTCTCTGGCCATAATATCTGCCAGAACATCCGGTGTTACATCATTATCCTGTAAGGCCGCCAGCAGGTGGATAACCACTGATTGGCTGGAAGAGAGCTTCTTACCTTCCACAATGGTGGGGTGAGCTAGGAAAGGACCCTGAAAAAGTTTGAAACCCATTTCGCTGAGTTCTTCAAACTGAGACTGATTCTCTAGGTTATCAGCTAGGCAGGTTACCTTGTATCTGGAAAGGGCTTTGAGGATTTCTTTAATCTCTGAGTCTGAGCGTTTTGAGACATCAATACGTACGATATCAGCAATCTGCAGCAGTGCTTCAGAATCTTCGCTGTAAACAAAGTCGTCCAGCACTAACCTAAAACCCGCTTCCACATATGCTGTGACTTTATCCAGCATATCTTCTGAAAGGTTGTTATGGCGCAGGTTAACGACAAGGTTATGCCGCGACAAATTAGGCAGAGCACCACTACGAATAAAGTTTTCTGAAACATTCAGGAAAGCGGGTAGAGCTTTCAAAGCCCCTGAATGATAGATGCTGGTGAAGTTGGTAATAAACGCATTACATTCTTCCTGATCGCCTGTCAGGAATTTTTCAATACTGGTTTCTTGCTCAGACATGTATAGCAATTCGTAAGCAACAACATTGAGATGCTTATCAAAAATCGGCTGGCGTGCCAGACCGAGAGTGTCATTATTATTTTCCATTCTGGATATAACTTCCTGAAATCAGTTACTTTAAATCTAAGCACGTAACACAGAGAGTGCAATAATGGATGACTCGAAAACAGTCGGCAAGTCCGTTTTTACAGCTGGTAATAATATCGGTCCGAGGGGTAGAATGCTACTTTAGTATACATTCCTCATTGGGCACCGGCATGCGTAATCACGTATTGAGAAATGAAATCTCCCAGGAAGTTCACGCAAGACCTTTTCAAAAGTTATATCCAGAAATTGGTGTTGTTCATATTGCAGCGACTTGTTCAAAAGAAGAGCAAGGGGAGCTGCATAAGTACTTAGCGCAGCTGACACGAAATGAAGGAATAGTACCTCCTGAAGACTTTACGAGGTTTTTTCATGCCGCTGGCGAGCGGACAGCCATTCGATATGAACCCCATAATGAGTTTTACACCCTTACTCTTTATCAACTGGACTCACGTTCAACCCAGCGGTTAACCCCTTATTGGAAAAAACTGCCTGGCGATATGTTATGTGGAGTTGAAATCCTGTTTGAGGATCAGCAGGCAGGCATTCCTAATCCGAAAGAATATTTTGGTGACAGACAGATATCCGGTTCAGAAGTTATGGGCGGGGCAGGAAGGGTTTGGACAGACTTTTTCCCTGCTGGCGAGGATAATCTGGTGACGATACTGGTTCAAAATGTATCGCTCAAATCCTTTCAGGCTGGTCGTTTGATACAACGCCTCTGTGAAATCGAGACCTATCGCCATACAGCCTTATTGGCCTTACCTGATGCCCAAAAAGTGATGCCATTGATCACTCAGATGGATCAGCAATTAGCGGATGTGACACATAGTATTGCCAGTAACAGCAACTCTCAGGAGCTTTTACAAGAGTTGATGCAGCTTGCCGCAAAAGTTGAGGAGCTCTCTGCCGATACTGCAAACCGTTTTTCCGCGAGCGAAGCTTATTTTTCAGTGGTGGATAGCAGAATAACCGAATTGCGAGAAGATCGAATTGAAGGTCTGCAAACTTTATCGCAGTTTGTAGAACGACGGCTGTACCCAGCACGTAAAACCTGTCAATCAGCTAATGCTAGGATAGATCGCCTTTCTATTCGGATCGCTCGTGCGACAGAATTGATCCGTTCTCAGGTTGATCTGTCGATTGAACAGCAAAATCAGCAACTGCTCACACGGTTAAATGATCGTTCCAGGCGCCAACTTCGGCTACAAGCCAAGCTGGAAAGCTTCACCATCATTGTAGTCACCTACTATGCGTTTGATCTCGTTGAGCGTTCGATCCGCAACACAGTACCTGCAGAAGAGTTGAGGGATGACATTCTCTTGTGGGTGAGCTTCTCAGTACCATTAATCGCAGGGGTGTTGTGGTGGTATGTAAGGCGCCTGCTGAAACATTATGGTGAAGATGACCTCTAAGGTTGTAATCTGTTTGCATCTTCATACAGCACTGGTATACTGCGCGCCTGCCTAGGACAGTGCTCCATGGCATAGCTCGAAAGAGCGATGTTATGGTGACTCTGCTGGTCCTTCCGCAATGATAAACCGTGAACCTGGTCAGGCCCGGAAGGGAGCAGCCACAGCGGTGGATTCATGTGCCGGAATGCGGCTGGTGGGGTCACCCCCAGATTCCCTCATCTGAAGCGTTAAAACACATCCCTATTGTGTTCTTACCTTTTCCCGACGTTCTTTCTACGAGATTAGTTAGTTTTAAGCTTGGTATTTACCAACCCTTTTCTAAGATTCTCTCTTTCTACGAGATCTGCCAGCCTTTTATGGCCTTTATCAACGCTATTCACAATACGGCTAAACTTTTTCTTTGCGTTATCTGTACTCTCCAAAGCCATTGATGCTTTAGCTACGAGTTGTTCAAGTTGGACGGATGAATTATCACGATCAAAGTATTTCTGACGATCATCAGAGCTTACTTTTTCTTGAACTAAATCAATTTCTGAGGTGCGTGACATCAATCTGCTCCCTGCTTCAAGGCCTAAAAAGCGGAAATTCTTTTAACTGCACAGAATTAGCCCTATAGCACTTATAATTTATTAGGCATATCTAATATTAGATGCAGTATTGCTGCACTGCAAAAGACTTTGATGATCTAAATCAATTGAAGGGAACTCCTTTGGACATCTGAGTTTTATAAGTCCTCTTGTTAGCCAGGAAGCTAAGGTTTATGAATCCTATGATTGCGCTGTTTAGGTGAACTCTCAGGTATATTTTTAAGATCTGATCAAGTCTGTGCTGCGTACCTAAATCAAACGGTTTAGGTGGCATATGGACGATTTAGATTTTGATAAACTTCAGATAAATCCTGCAATCAATAACATCTCTGAAGCGACGTCACTGGATATATACAGCCAGCAGCTGTCCCGGATTGATCTCTTAACGGCGGAAGAGGAGAGAGCCCTGGGTAAAAAAATTGGCATGGAAATGTCGGCAATTATCAAGGGGATTTGCAGCTCGGCCTATGGTCTGGATGAACTGGCAACCGTTATTGAAAAATACCTGCAGAATTATCAAGGTAGTGATGGTTCTGCGACAAAGAGATGGAGCTATGATGTTGAGCCGGCGTATTTAGGAAATGTGGCGGCGACTCTGATTGATACACTTTCTGTGATGCATTTTTTACACGAGGACAGTGCTGAGAAAAGAGGCATTGAAAGTAACCTTATCTCGCTTTTACAAAGCTTATCTCTGGGCCGTCAACAACTCATAGAAATTGCTGAGAAGATCATCGGTGATTATCCTCATTTAAGATCCCATCTGAACCGATACTACCATTACAGATCTGAGTTGATTGAGAAAAATCTGAGATTGGTTTACAGCGTGGCGAGCCGCTTCAGAGTCAGGGGAATCCATTACGAAGACCTTATTCAGGAAGGCAACGTCGGCCTACTTAAAGCGGCTGACAGATTCAATTTTGGCAAAGGTTTTCGGTTTTCAACTTATGGATATTGGTGTATCCAGAATGTATTGAAAACGGCGCTACAAAAAAAATATCACACTATTTCCCGCCCTAGTTATTTGCAAGAAAAGCTTAGTATTATCAAATCTACGAGGACTCGTTACCTAAATGAAAACGGTAAGCAGCCAGGAATTGACGAGCTCTCAAAGCTAACTGGAATTCCCGTCGCAACACTCGAGAAAATAGATTCATTTCCGGCACAACCGGTATCGTTGAACCAGACTATTGATAATGATGAGGGTTCAGGGACTTTATCGCTGGAAGCACAATTATCCGATGAAAGCGTGTACACGGAGTCACTTACTGAGCAACAACTAAAGCGCAGGTTATTAGATAGAATCTGTCGCAGGCTTTCAGAACGAGAGTATCTGGTGTTAAAAATGCGTTTTGGTATTGATTGTCGAACTGAACATACACTGGAAGAAATTTCTCATCAGCTTAACGTCAGTGTCGAGCGCGTCAGGCAGTTACAGAAAAATGCCCTAAACAAACTCCAGAATAACGATGGTCCAATGATCTGATCTATTGGGCACTAATCGGAATCGATTTGCAGTAGTTCGATTAACTGACCCCGTTTTAACAAGATAGCTTCTTGTTCTTCATTGCTTTTACGTTGCCAATTCTTTACCTGCATCGCAAGTCTTGGATTAGTCGCCAGCCAGGTTTGATTATCATTTACAAAGGCCCAATACAGGGTAGTAAAAGGGCAGGCGTCTTCATCACTGGCTTTGCTGGGTGAATAAGGACAACCAGAGCAGTAATTCGACATCCGGTTGATATAATTGCCACTGGCAATATAAGGCTTTGAGGCCAGTATTCCACCATCTGCAAACTGGCTCATACCAATAGTATTGGGCACTTCAACCCAGGCGACGGCATCCACAAACATAGCGAGGTACCAGCGGTATACCTGCTGCGGATCAACATTACTAAGCAGCGCGAACAAACCCGTTACCATAAGGCGCTGGATATGGTGACCGTAGCCATGATCCAGCACCTGAGAAATACTTTGTTGCAGACATTTCATCTCTGTATCTGCAGTCCAGTAAAAATCGGGTAGGTTATTATTGTGTTGCAAGCCATTCATGCTGCCCCAGCTATCACGATGGGTCCAATATAGCCCTCTGACGTACTCTCTCCAGCCAAGGATCTGCCTAATAAATCCTTCAGCTGCGTTAAGAGGTGCTTTACCGTTCTCATAGGCTTGAATGGTTTTAGCAATCACTTCAGCTGGGTTCAGCAGTTTCAGGTTTAGAGAGGATGAAATCCATGAGTGGTAAAGAAAGGGTTCGTCTGTCCACATGGCATCCTGATAATCGCCAAAACGTGCAATCCGCTTTTCGATAAAGAGATCCAGTGCTTTCAACGCATCATTTCTACAGACTGGCCAGGAGAAAGCGTCAAGGTTACCAGGAAGATCTGGGAGGTATTGTTCGATATCAGCGATCACGCCTCGGGTGATTTCATCCGCGGGAAAGGCCGGGTACATGCCCGATAGCTCAGGTCCGCAACGGGAAAACGTCTTACGATTTTCATGATCAAAGTTCCATTTCCCTCCCAAGGGCTGGCCCTCTTCATCCATCAAAAGGTTGCGCTTTTTACGCATGTACCTGTACCAATATTCCATGCGGGGTTGTTTCAGCCGGCTTATCCATTGGCTGAACTCCCCGGGTTCAGAGACAAAGTGATGGTCAGGTAATATGTTTAAGATGAATTCATGAGAACCTGAGAGATGGGTGAGTTGTTCCAATATACGGCTATCTCCGGGTAGAACAACACGCACATTTTCAGGCTTACGCTGGTCTATCAAAGCGCTAACAGCAGACGCTATGGATACTTTTCTTTCGGCAATATTTGAATAGTAAACCGGATACTTTTTCGCTGAGAGTTCGGCAGCGAAGTGTCTCATTGCACTGAAAAATAGGGCGGTTCTCTGTTTTGAAGAAAGCTGGGATATGGATTCTTCCTCAACTTCAAAAAATGCCACCAGATCTTTATCGGGATCAAAATCACGCCATATTTCGCTGTCATGATTTAGCTGATCGCCAAGGATAAGACATAAATTTCGTACAGACGTCATCCCTGATCCCATTAGAGAAAGCCGCTGAAAATCAAGGCTGAGCCTGCAATTGCAGACAGGTGGGTTCTCAGTTGCCAGAATGAAGGCGAGTAGGTATCCGTCAAAAAACTCTTTTCATATAACCAGAGGAGAAGGAATGAAAGCCCGGAAATATGAAAATTAAACGCGTGTGGAAATAGCAGCCAACACCATGCCCAGAGCATCACAATGATGGATACCCAGGAGGTATGTTTAGGCGAGTCTTCCTGAAGTGATGCCATCCATAAAACCCCACCCAGAAAAGTAAATATCAAAGCCGCATAACTCATTAACCAGTCACTGTAAGGTGTTCCGATTAATGCAATACCCATAGGTAAGGTGACAAAAGGTATCAGACCTGAGTACCCAAAGAGTTTGTGTGCATTATCAATCTGTTTAGATTGGAACATAATAATTCCGGGTTACTTTGGTATTGTTTTCACTGCAATGCAGTGTCTATACATGTTTTACGGAATCAGTCGTTCTTTCGATCAATGTGGCTGCGTGGATAAGAAACATCTTCAGGCGATGCTTTACTAATCCAGTCTATTTTCTCTTACGTAACTAATAACTCAGTGTTAAGGAAAGATAGATATGAACTGGATAATGCCATCATCAGTAATGCTTGTTTTGGCTTGGTTATTACTGGCTTTTCCTGCTAAGGCAGAACTAAGTGATGCACAAGCCTGCCCGGATAGCCTGAATTTTACGTTTAAGCGTTTAGGCGAAGACCGTAATGAAAACCTTTGTGAGACTTACAAAGGGAAGCTTATATTGGTGGTGAATACTGCCAGCAAATGTGCTTTTACACCTCAATATGATGGGCTGGAAAAGCTCCATCGCAGCTATAAAGACAGAGGTTTTGTGGTTCTGGGATTCCCATCAAACGATTTTGCGGGTCAGGAGCCTGGTACAGAAAAGCAGATCCTGAATTTTTGCAGGCTAACCTACAGCGTTGAATTTCCGATGTTTGAGAAAGTGCATGCTGCTAAAGCGATGGCTGATCCTTTCTATCATTCATTAGCAAAAATGGCGGGTGAGTATCCAGGATGGAATTTTCATAAGTATCTGATTGCGCCTGATGGCCGCCTGATTGGTAGTTTTAAAAGCCATATCAAACCAGAAGACTCAAGAATCAATCAGTTAATTAAAGAACATCTTCCTCATGGATGAGAATCGTAACCTCAAAGAAGTCGCCGTGCCTGCTTCCAGAGCTTCCAGATTAGGCAAGCTTGGAAGCCTGGCAGGTCGAATTGCGGGAAATCTGTTAATCGATAGCGGTAAAGAGATCGTCAAAGGGCGTAAACCCACGGTCAAAAAGCTCCTGTTGAATGAGAAAAACATTAAACATCTAGCCGATCAATTGGCGACCATGCGTGGTGCAGCCATGAAAGCTGGACAGATGCTTTCTATGGATACGGGAAGCATACTCCCCCCCGAATTGGCTGCCATTCTGGACAGGTTGAGGTCCGATGCGGTCATCATGCCGTCGCTTCAGTTGATAGAAGTATTAGAGAAAAATTGGGGCCCTCACTGGCAAGAGCGATTTGAGCGCTTTAGTTTTGAACCTATCGCGGCAGCTTCCATAGGGCAGGTCCACAAAGCCAGAACTCAATCCGGTTTAGAGCTCGCGGTAAAAATCCAATATCCAGGGGTTAAGAAAAGTATAGATAGCGACATAGATAACGTATTTTCGCTGCTTCGAATGAGCGGGTTTATTCCAAAAGATGTCGACTTATCACCACTTATTGATGAGGCCCGAACCCAACTGAAAAGGGAGGCGGATTATTTCGAGGAAGGACAGCAAATTCGTCTATACGCGAAACATATGGACAACTTCAGGAAACGTGAAGAACTTTTATTACCTGAGTACTACGAACAATTCTCAACGGAAGAAATTCTGAGCATGAGCTTTGTATCGGGGCAGAACTTAGAAAAACTTCAATACAGTTCTCAGGAAGAGAGAAACAGGGTTATCAGTTTATTGATGGAGCTGTTTTTTGCGGAATTTCTGCAGTTTGGTTGCGTGCAAACTGATCCCAACATGGCCAACTACCTTTACAACATTGATTCAAGGCAACTTGCGTTGTTGGATTTCGGAGCGACACGTAATTTTTCAGAAACCTTCCGAAAACTATACCTGAAAGCATTGCTGGCGGCAGTTGAATCGGACAAACCTCGTTTAACTGAGGCTCTTTACGAGCTTGGTTTTTTTAATCAGGGTCTTGAAGTTAAAAACCTGGAACCAATTCTGAACATCTTTATTCTGGCCACCGAACCGTTGCGAGCGCTGGGAGCTTATGATTTCGCTGGATCCGACCTTTCATTAAGAATCAAAGAGAGAGGCATGGCGATAAGCAGTAGTTCCGATGCTTGGCACACACCGCCACCCGATGTTTTGTTTCTTCACCGAAAAATGGCGGGTTTATATTTGCTGGCTTCTCGTTTCAATGCTCGGATTGATGTCGCTAACCTTTTCAAAGAATACGCACACATTTAATCGATCATTCAGTGCACTCTTGGTGAAAATTACTCTGTAGCTTTGAGGTGACTTTAAAATTTTTGTTTCTGGTGATCGGTTTATATTTATAGGTCGTAACCAGAGTTATGAGCAGATTTGATAATTTCCCAGACCCGATTCAGGTTGCAGTGATCGGTGCCAGCGGTGGCATTGGTAGTGCTTTGATCAATGAACTACTCAGTGAGGCAAAGGTTACCAGAGTTTTCTCGTTATCTCGTTGCAGAGAGAAACATGCCATATGCAATGAAAAACTGATCCATGGATATCTGGATCTGGAAGACGAGACCAGCCTGAACCAGTTGGGCGATATATTTTCCGGGGAAAAACTGGATGTTGTTATTGTTGCAACCGGAGTTTTGCACGGAGAGGGTTTTCGACCCGAGAAAAGCCTGAAAGATCTGAACATTGATAACCTCAACAAGCTGTTTGCCATCAATGCGTTTGCTCCTGCATTGATAGCCAGGCAGCTTCTACCTTGCTTGCCGAAATCAAACCCTGCTGTTTTTGCCGCTATTTCGGCGCGAGTAGGCAGTATCAGCGATAATCGCTTGGGTGGTTGGTACAGTTATAGAGCAAGTAAAGCGGCCCTAAACATGCTGCTTAAAACCATCTCAATAGAATCGGCCAGAAGCCGACCTAAAGCAGTTATTTGTGGACTCCATCCAGGCACTGTCGATACTGCGTTGTCAGAACCTTTTCAACGTAATGTTCCCTCAGGCAAGCTGTTCAGTCCTGAGAAATCAGCCGCATATTTGTTAGATGTTGTATCCAATTTAAAGCCAGAACACAGCGGAAAGGTATTTGACTGGGCTGGAAAAGAAATCCCAAGTTGAACGGATTGCAGTGCTTAGGATCTAACTAAACTCTGGTTGTTCCACAAGGCAAAGGGTTGCCCGATAAGGAGAGCGAAAATGAATACTGATGTTTATGAAAATGCATTGTCGAGAATCAGCAGCTATGGTGTGAAGGCAAAGGTATCAGATGAAGTTCTTGATGCTCTCTACCATCCCAAGGCAATGCTGACCTCCTCACTTCCAGTAAGGATGGATAACGGGTCTACGCAATACTTTGAGGGATATAGGTGTCATTACAATAATCTTCTGGGCCCGACAAAAGGGGGGGTACGTTTTCACCCTCTTGTGAATGCCGAAGAGGTAAAAGCTTTAGCACTGTGGATGACCGTTAAGTGTGCTGTGGTCGGCTTACCTTATGGCGGCGCCAAAGGGGGTATCAAAGTAGATCCCAAAACCTTATCGCCAATGGAAATTGAGCGTTTATCCAGGTCATATGTCAGAGCCATGGCTGACTTTATTGGCCCTCAAGTGGATATACCAGCACCTGATGTTTATACCAACGCCAGAATCATGGGCTGGATGGCGGATGAATATGAAGCGATTAGCAGAAAGAAAGCACCTGGTGTCATTACAGGCAAACCCGTTAATCTGGGCGGTAGTTTGGGAAGGGAAGATGCCACCGGGCGCGGGGCTTACCTCTGTATCCTTGAGTTAGTAAACAAACTCAACTTAACTCCGGAATCTACCACTGTTGCTGTTCAGGGTTTTGGTAACGGCGGTTACAACGTGGCCCGGTTATTACAGGAGGCCGGTTTTAAAATTATCGCTATTTCAGATTCAAAAGGGGGAATATATTCCTCCAAGGGGTTTGATGTGGCCAGTGTATATAAGCAAAAGCAGTCATCCTCAAGAATCACAGCTGTGTATTGTGAACAGAGTGTTTGTCATCAAGTAGAACATACACAGATCACGAATGAAGAACTTTTGGAAATTGATGCCGATATTCTGATTCCTGCGGCCTTAGAAGGTGTCATAACGAAAGAAAATGCAGCCAATATAAAAGCCAGATTTATTGTGGAAGTTGCAAACGGCCCGGTTGAAAGTGAAGCGGATAAAATACTCGAAGAAAAAGGCACCCTTCTTATACCGGATGTTTTAGCGAATGCCGGTGGTGTTACTGTGAGCTATTTTGAGTGGGCCCAAAATCTACAAGGTTACAGCTGGACCCTTGAAGAAGTTCACAATCGATTGGAACAGATGATGAGAAATGCATTTAATCAGGTCTGGGATCAGCATAAAGAAAACAACCTATCCCTCAGGGAAGCGGCCTATGGTTTGGCCTTCAAGCGACTTGGAGACGCCATAGAGTTGCATGGAACGAGAGATTATTTCAATTCCTGAATGGCAGACTTATCGGCCATTTTTTTGTGTGGGATTGATACTCTTTGTAATCAGCGATACCGCCTAACGAGTTTTCTTCATGGTTTGCCTGGATGACTAAACAAGCTACACCTACTAAAAGCGAGATAAATGTGAACAGGCTTGGGAGAGCCAGATAGAAACCTAGCATACCCACCATAACTGCTGAGAAAAGAGGGTGACGGCAGAATTTGTAGGGTCCGGAGTTTATTGTTGTGAACCTTTTGATAACGCTTTGATCTATTCCCGAATGCCATTGATCGCGCATGTAAGCATGAACATAACTGATCATTGCTAAGCTGATTAGCATTAAAACAGTGCCGAGACCCCTTACATAGGAAAGAAATGGTAGTTCGAAGGTGTACAGTACAACGTCATCAATTGATGGGAAATATAAACGCGCAATACACAGCAATAGTATACTGGCTCTAAAAACATTAAATACCCACCTGATCCACCAAGACTTGCTACCCGCATTACCGTAATGAATACGGGTGAATCCATCCCTTTGTTTCAGCCCTATAGCGGTTGCAGAATAGTGCAGGGCGATAATGGTGAAAAAAACAGCAAGAAAAATATCGACAACCAAATCAAAAGCCCAGACAGAGGTTTTTACAAAAATTTAGAAGGTTATTAACCATAATCTTTATAGGATTACTTTACAAATAACTTAGTCAATCCTAACAAGCCTTTCCATAGATTAGTTGGCTTATGACTATTAAGCAGAATGTATACGGACTTAAGAAAACTGATCAGGCTGCAGTAATAGGTTAGATATAACGGGGTCATAATTATAAATTCATCTTATGAATCAGCCGTAAAAAAGCCCTCGTATGAGGGCTAAAGTTGCGCTCCAGTAGCCAGGGAGATGCTAATGGCGGAGCTTGGGGTTTAGGAACCTTTCTAATAATTTCTATATCTTCTCAGTGGACTATGTAAGATCCGGTCAGTCTGAGCTTGTATAGCGACCGTATCACTGCGATAAGATTTTGTTAGGCGCCCAACATGGCTGCAATTCTTACCTTGTGCTCCGATTACTCTGCGTGAGCCTAACTCTTCCCTAGCCAAGAGCTTTGAATTTTTGGATTTTAATCTTAAAAAGATCCAGATGAATTTCAGGTGCTTTATCTGTTTTCCTTCTCCCAAGATAAAACAACCGAGCGTACTCTTGTTCCAAATCGAAGATCTTTCTCATACGGAGATCTCTCCTGCGATCGTAGATTGATGACCTTCTTTCCAAGCCTTCATATTGAGAAAAAAGGTGCCTGGTCCACCATTCATGAGCAGACATATAAGTGGGAAGGTTTCCACTAATGTTCTCTCCGTCCTCTGTGAGCCAGCTGTAAAAAGCATTGCCCGAATTATTTAGATCTTTTATTAGCCGCATGTTGAGCTATCTCTTAGGGTTTAAATAAAACATAGCTGGCGATCCAGTATAAATACATCATAAAAATTCGATAATAAATTCAGATATTTTGATAGGTACTTATATATATGTATGTTGTATTTTTTATTCACAGTCCATGGATTTGAATGGGTGTATTTGTTATGAATAAAAAAATTGATGACGAACCAGATGAAGATTCAATAGCAGTGGATGATCAAAGCGAGAGTGACTGCTTCGAAAGATTGGAAAAAGCGTTAAAGCATTCAGAGGATTTAATAAAGAAAGCTGAAGATATAAAGCGAAAAATAGAATCTGATGGGATTAAATAAAAGTTAATTTTTTTGGGATATAATTATCAAATATTTAGATTGTTATATTTTTTAGGGGTTATAAGCTTTCAAAACCTGATCTATGGCGATAAAAGAATCGTAAAAATTAAAACCAGGTAATTGGAGGTTTATATGAATACTTTTGAACTAGAAGGCTGGCAAAAACATTCTAAACATGATCAATCTGAACCATTTGGTTTAATCTCTTTTCATGTGGGCGAACAGGCTCACTTAAAACTAGAACGCTTAGAAGAGTCTCTTCAGGAAAAGGGTCAGCACGAAACCTATGTGGATTCTATGTACGATATTAGTGTTGATAGCACGGAAGACATAACAGATGTGGATGAGTGGAAAGTCAGGCTATTTCTGAGCCGAGATGATCAACGTGGAATGTTCCATTTGGTAGGGCATAGGTCCAAAGATGGCAGTATTGTCTATTCAAACTCGGTCATGGTGGATCAACTGGGTTAATCACATAATTGAGGCTGGTGGTATTAACTACCAAGCCTCAGTACTTCTCTTTGAATTAATTATTAATCAATGAATTGCATAATTAAAAGAAATCAGTTTTATACTGGAACAGAAACTGTTAATTAATATTAAATATTTATTAATCTGATATTAATTAAAATACAGGTATGTGATTTATTAATTGTTTTGGTTGAATTCTGCGGATTGATATCTAAGCTACATTAATAGCTCTTATGTGTTTTTCCTTTTGTAATTTTCCAGTTTTTGATGTAGCTCGTTAGCCTCTTTAGAAAGAAATGCATACCTTTCCATATCGCCATTCCTTTGTGCAAGCATCGCTAACTCAAGTTTATTGTAGTAATCCTTACGCATACTTTTAACTGGATCCGATTTTAAAAAAGAAAACATGTTCTATCACTCCTTAAGTATTTTCTTTTTTTACGTTCAGGAAAACTGGGTGGATCATTAGGTAACCTACGAATAAGTTGTATTATCGCTCAGGCTTCTGTGTTGGTTCCAATCAATGAAGTACTTTGCAGTAATGTCTGAATCTTGCAAGAAGGACTGTTCTCTGGGGTGTGGTGAAAGCAATACAAATAAATTCACTTAATGTATAGCTAAGTGAGCATAACGGCTTAATTTTTCAGCAAAAATAGTGGAGAACCCCATGAACCGTTCAAGGGGTATCTCTCCAAGAGTATTAATCTAAGCTAATTACTCAGCCTTCTTTAATCGGCTAATTTTCGCTTCAGAATAATCCAGGTCAACTTTGATATGTTTATCACAACATCGCCTGCCAGGTGAGGAGGGGATAATTCTTGAGTATGCAATTTCCGAATCGCTGTAAATGGCACGAACATTTTGTCTGCGGTCTAGTCTGCATTTACGCCTTTCGGTGCCTTGGTAATTTTCGAAATACTGGTCTCTGAACCACTCTTTGGCATGTTCCAAGGTTGGAAGTTTAGGGCTCACTACCTTACGGTTCTCTAGCCAGAAGTAAACGAATTGATAATCTTGAAAGTCCTTCACAAGTGTATACATCTTTTCGCTTCTCTTTGTTTCAAATCGAGATTTTAATCTGATTCCAACCGGTTATCAGCATAGCGTCCGTTAACAGAATCAGGTCTCTAGTTATTGTTATTCAATGCAATATGATTGACTGAAGCTTTGGGTCTTTCAGTATAGACCAGTCATTTCGGGTGGGGTGCCATGTAGAAACTTTTTCAAATTGCTTGGAATTTAAATGAAATAACTTGAAATACAGAGGGTTGAAAGTTTTTGTTTTCGATTATTGTCTCTTTTGCTTTTTATGCCCTGCAATGGTGCGTACAGGGTTTTTTTAAGATGCCTTTGGTGCGTATAACCTTATGAAATTAAAGGTATAAATTCTTATAATTTAATCTGTCTGTTTCCTTTGTCATTATTTTTAAAGTTTATTAACTACATTGGTAGCAAATCACAGGCTACAACTTTCATTGGCACGCATCTTGTTTGATTCTTGAAAATATTTCATATCACAATCTTCGGGGTCAGATTGTATGCCTTCTGTGGAACAGACCACATCATTGGATGCAGTTACAAATTATCGGCGAGCACTCAAGTATTGCCAGCATTATCAGAGTTTTGATGAGGACCTGAGCAAACTGAACAGGTTTTGGGATTCCATTTCTACTATTGGATCCATTAATCAGGATCTGCTTCAGGGGCATGGCACTCCGTTGCTTGAGTCCATGCGCGAGACTCGTAATAACTTCACATCTCTTCAAGGTAGATTGTTACAGAGCTTGGTTGAAGAAACTGTCTCAAAAGCAACCAGTGAACTGTCTTTTTTTGCTCAGAATACAATCGATATACTGGTCAGAAATCTGTTTGAAAGAACAGCCGATGTAGGCTTTTTGGCTGTAGATGAAATTGTCAGGGAGTTTCTCAAAGGTTCCGATATCCCTGAACTAAAAATGCGACAGAGATTGCAGGCATACGTTCAGAAATACAGTGTCTACGATGAAATATTGATTCTTGATAGAGATGGTAACCCTAAAGTTCAACTGAACCCTGACAACAAGGTTGAGATCCCAGACAGAAACCTTCTCAGGCAGATAGATCAGGCCGAAGACTATTTCGAGCATTATGGCTACACCAGTTTTTACCCAGACCGGTTTAAGAGTCATCTGTTTGCCAGCCGGGTTATTTCTAGCCAGGGAGAAACCCATGAGCATATAGGTTACTTGGTGATGTTTTTCCGGTTTGAGGATGAGCTGTCCAGAATCTATCAGCAGATGCTTAAAGAGGGTGACTCAATCTCGCTGATACTTACTGATCATAAAAATACAGTTCTGACGTCGAGTAATGCTGAATTACTGGATATTGGTGAACGGATTGATGATTTTGATGGAACTCTGGAAAGGCCGATCCTTCTTAATAATCGTGAATATCTGAGCATCACGTTACCTTCGACCGGTTATCAGGGTTATATGGGACTGGATTGGACGGCGACGGCTTTAATGCCAATAAGCGACGCTATGGCCGTTCAGTTACAGAAAAAACGTCAGAGCGCTTACAGCGAAGATATGGTTTTATCTCCTAACCTCAGTAAGATCTATCAGGAATCACATAACATTAACCGTAAGCTACGGATCGTAACGATTAATGGTAAAAGCCTGGCAGCCAGGCTTGAAGTAAGAACCTTTGTCCCGATTCTGGAAAAAATTCAGGATGTCGGAAATGAGATGACCAATATCATCTCGGATTCAATTGGTATGCTCAGCCAAACGGTCATGGGAGCTGTGTTATCCGATTGCAGATTATATTCGGCATTAGCGATCGATATTATGGATCGAAATCTTTATGAACGAGCCAATGATTGTCGCTGGTGGGCTTTGACTCCAACTTTTATTGAGGAGTTAGAGAAAGCAGCTCAGGGAGAAAAGGCTTCTAAACAAAAGCTGGAACAAACTCTCAAATACATTAATGAGTTATATACGGTTTACACAAACATCATTGTGTTTGGTTTAAATGGTGAAATCATTGCCTGTTCTGAGGATTCTGAAAGTAATCCTGTTACCGGTTCTATGTTGTCTGATAAGGATCTGATCTCTTCGACTGCCAGGCTCTCAAACCCTCAGGCATATGCTGTATCAGAGTTCTGTGAAACGCCTGAATACTCCAATCGACACACGTATATTTACAGTGCAGCTATACGCGATGATTCGGGCTTTCCTAAAGCGGGTGTTGGAGTTGTATTTGATTCAGAGCCTGAATTTAAAGCTATGCTGGAGTCCGCTCTGCCTTGTGATAGTAATGGAGTTACAGCGAAGGGAGCTGGAGGCTTATTCGTAAATCCAGATGGCCTAGTTATAAGTTCAACCTGTAGCGAATTTAGGGTTGGTGAGAAGATTAATTTACCTGCAGTGATCAGCCGGCTGAGAAATGGTCAAAGTTACGAGGGACTTATGAAAATAGGTGATCGTAATTTGTTACTGGGTGCGACAGCTTCCTCCGGCTACAGGGAATATAAAACAACAGGTGATTATGAAAATTCCGTTATCGCTTTGATTTTTGTAGACCCGGAAAAGCAGCCTGATGGACAGTTAATGCCGGGTCAATAGGAAGGCACCGGCACCCACCATAAGAGAACCGGCTCCTTGATTCATTCTCTTTACAGAACGTTCAGATCGTAGATAAGAGCGAGCTTTACTGGCAAAAACTGCAATCATCATTAGTCCAAGCATTAGGGCGACTAATGTCAGTACTGAGGCCAGGGCAATGTCATGTGCATTCAGCACGCTTAGATCCATAAATGTAGGTAAAAAGGCGATATAAAACAGGATGACTTTTGGGTTGGATGCTGAAATTAAGAACCCCTGAATAAATCCGGCAGCCATCATCTTTTTATTGGGTTTCTGATTGACCATTTCAGTATCAATGGGGGTCTTCCACATTTTCCAGCCAAGGAAGATCAGGTAACCAGCCCCTACAATTCTAATGACTGTAAAGAGTTCTCCCCAGCTTGATGCAATCACCGCGAGGCCAAAACAGGCAGCGACCAGATAGCAAATATCACTGATGGTCATACCTAATGCCAGCATGAAACAATCGCCTGCACCTTTCGCCAAGGCGCGAGCCAGAATAGCCAGCACACCGGGTCCTGGCGTAATTCCAAAAATAAAGATCGCCACAAAAAATGAAAGGGCACTTTCAAATGTCATAAATTAACTTTGTACAAGGGTTGTTAAATAGGCTTTAGGTGCCCAGAAGATTAAGCACTAACCCACGGCTGGCATTGGCCTGCGCCTGAATTGCAATGCCGACTTCCTGTTGTATCAGGGCATTGGCCCTTTCAGAAATTGTTTGCGCAAAGTCCGTGTCGCCAATTCTGGAAGCCGCTTCAGCTTCATTAAGAGTGCTTTCGCTTAAACGATTAATGGTGCTGTCTAACCGGTTCTGAGCGGCCCCGAATTCACCAGAAATAGTGTTAATGAAATCCTGAGACTGATCAAGAATGTCCAATGATTCAGCAGAGGTAATGTCTAGTGAGAAAAGGTCTAAATCTTCAAGTCCAGACTCAACATTAAAGGTTCCGACTTGCTGGTTATCTTCAGCTCCAGAACTGGTCTGAAGCTGTAATTCACCCTCTTCAGTAAGAAGTGATTGACCATTAAAGGTTGCTTGTCCAAGTGAATCCCGAATGCCTTCAAGCAAAGCATCTGCCTGATTTTGCAAGGTAGCCCTGTCCTGATCATTGAGAATGCCATTCTGTGCCTGAATAGACAGTTCCCGGATTTGTTGCAATGAATCTGTGACCTGACTAATTCCACCTTCAGCAATCTGAATGGCAGAAACACCATCAAGGCTGTTTCGGATCGCGGTATTGTTACCAAGAATCTGACTCTGAAAATCAATCAGTACCTGTAAACCGGCAGGATCGACGGCAGCATTGTTAATACGCTGGCCGGAAGATAACTGTTTAGAATTCTCTTCAATCTGATTTTGAAGTTGATTGAATCCAGAAACGTTGTTCGAAATTGATGGGTTCAGATTAATTGTCATCACAGACTCCTCTTGGTGCCTGAGAAATTATAGCTCGAATATCTAAGTTCTGGATGTTTTTTGTTCAAGTTAATGGTGATATTGAGCAAAAAAAAGGCGCATCAGATGCGCCGCCAAATCTTGCATTGGAATATACGGACGAGTGCCACCTGACACTCACGCAGCCGTTGGTAAGAAGCGGACCTACAGCCAGCGTCCATCATATTACTAATTCTTGTAGTGAAATACTCTCACTAAGTTTGAATTTTTCTACATCTATAGTCTTTATATCCATCCAAGTAGTTTCCACCATAAATAATCCAGCGGTAACAGAAACAGCACTGTTATCAGAGAAAGCAGCAGACATATCTTTGCCGCGTGATGCAATGGAATGCCGGCAATGGGCATTGCCATCATCAATGGCACAGATTGGTAAGTGAAAAGAATGGTCGAAAATCCAAATACCTGTGTCATTAAAACCGCTTCCAGACTAAAGCCTGTTAGCTGACTGATCTGTTCTGCCAAGGGTGTCATTGTGGCTGGGATACCCGCCAGAGTTGCAACTACTCCAGTCAACATTCCAGTGAGTGACAATGCGAAAAAATTTATCAGATCATTTCCATAGCTAAGTGGGAGCCAGTTCAAAACCCGCTCGCCAATAATCAGACTGATCTCACTGTAGTTTATCAGGCTGGCGATACTCAAAAGGCCTGCAACCACCAAAATAGAGCTGATGTTTATCTTCTCGTTAAAGCTTTTCGAAGAAACCATACCTATTCCTGGGAACAGAAGGAAGGTTGCAGCAGCCAGACCAATCCAAGCTGTGGAGATGTGGTGAATCGAGTCCGTCATCCAGAAAGCCAGTGTAGTCAGCATTACCAGCATTAACTGTATTTCAGTTTTACTCATTTGTGTTTTACCACTGAGAACTGAACTGCGTTTTGGTGTATCAGGATAAAGCCAAAGAATGAGGCCAATAATTAAAAGGGCTTTCAGAAAACCCAACACCGGGAAATGTAATAACAGGTATTCCGCAAACATGGGTGTCCAGCCATGAATTGTTTCTGCAGAACCGATCATTATCATATTAGGAATATTTGCAGGAAGGATGGCAAAGGTGGGTAAATGGGTTCCAAATGCTGCCGCCATCAACACGCCCACCTGGCCGTTGCTGTTTTTTTCAAAGCCGCAGCTTTTAGCAATTGCCAGAGCGATGGGGATAAACAATACAACCCTGCCTACTGAAGAGGGCATCACAAAACCCAGTGC
>JASBRM010000030.1 GCA_030149405.1 Neptuniibacter sp.
TGACTGGCTAAACCTATCTTCGAGATAATTTTTTGATCAATCTGATCAGAAAAACGCAAAATGAGGCTGTTAACCCCAGCCACTTCAATTCGATAGTTCATCGACGGCCTTACGAATCTCAGCTACAAGTTGCACGGACTGTTCGTTATCACCATGAACGCAGAGGGTATCCGGTTGCAGAGTTATCTTCTGACCAGTAACGCTGGTTACAGAGCCTTCGAGCAATAACTGCCTGACACGACTGAGGATGCTCTCTTTATCATTAAACACAGCGCCCACCTCGGAACGTGGTAATAACAAGCCCTTATCATCATAACCACGATCAGCAAAAGCTTCGAATAACAGCTTTACTCCGGTCTTCTCTGCCAAATCGCGGTAAAAATCATTCTTTCCGGTCGCCTGAATCACCAATTTCAGACTTTGATCATATTCAGCGATGGTCTCCATAATGAGTTTCATCAAGGATTCATCACGCATCATATCGTTATATAAAGCACCATGCGGTTTAACGTAACTCATCTGAGTACCCGATACTTTAGCCATGCCCGATAATGCTGAGATCTGATAAAGCAGTAATCCTCTGATTTCTTCAGTTGAACACTTCATACTGCGACGGCCAAAACCCATCAGATCCGGATATCCAGGATGAGCGCCCACCTCGGCATTATTTTCTGCCGCTAGTTTTAAGGTTTTCTCCATAATTACCGGATCAGAGGCATGAAAGCCACAAGCAATATTGGCCATATGGATATGAGGCATTACCTGCTCATCCATTCCCATTTTCCAAGCACTAAAGCTCTCACCTAAATCACAGTTCAATTTCATCATGCTGACCAACAAATACCGAAAACTGGTGTTAATACTTCATCAAAGTGTACGCTATTTTACTATATGACCAAAAAACCTAGGGTCTAAACTGTATATACACTTTAGAACTGTGCCTATTCGGTTTATGATACGCCAGTTTCCGCGAAGGCCTGAGATCTAGCTGGATTATATGTTCACACCACTCTCTGTCATTCTCTATGTCACTGTCTATATGGGGCTGCTCTTTGCCATTGCGCAATTAGTAGAGAAAAGAATTCAGGCCAATGGCAACCGTAGCGGTGGAAATCGCTGGGTCTATGCCATATCTCTGGCCGTTTATCACACCTCATGGACCTTTTATGGCAGTGTTGGCTTTGCTGCTTCCTCGGGTTTTTTATATCTGGGCATCTATGGTGGTGCACTCATTGGTATCGCCTTCTGGTGGGTGACTTTACGGCGGGCAATTCAGGCCAAAGAGACATTCCGAATTACCAGTATCGCTGACTTTATATCCACCCGGTATAACCGTTCCCAAAAGATAGCCGCTCTGGTCACAATCATTTCCCTAATCGGGATAGTGCCCTACATCGCGTTGCAGCTTAAAGCGATCATCAGTTCCTTTGAATTGATTACTAATACCTCTCACACCGCTGGGGACTACGGTTTTTCCGGCTGGCTGATCACCATATTCATGATCGGTTTTACCATCATTTTCGGCGTAAGACGCCTGGACCCAACAGAACGTCACCATGGCATGATTGCGGCTTTGGCTGCAGAATGTGTGATTAAGCTGGTTGCCTTTATTGCTGTGGGTGTATTTGTTACTTACACCTTGTTTGATGGCTTTGGAGATATTGCCCAACGTCTGACCGACGCAAACCTCAACCATGTTATGAGTTTCAGCAGTGGTGAAAACAGTGGTTTGATGTGGGTTACACTGATGATCCTCAGCTTTGCTGCGATTCATACCCTGCCAAGGCAGTTCCATGTAACGGTGGTTGAAAACTCAGACCGCAATCATCTGAAAACTGCGATGTGGCTGTTTCCGCTGTATATCATCGCAATAAACGTCTTTGTGGTGCCGATTGCAGCAGCAGGCCTTCTCAACGGTCTTTCTGCAGAAAACGCTGATTTCTTCGTACTTATGCTGCCACAGATGGCGGGTAGCGATGGCCTGACCATTCTGGCATTTATTGGAGGCTTCTCAGCAGCGACAGGTATGATCATCATTACCACGATGACTCTGTCGACAATGGCATCCAATCACTTGCTACTACCCGTTTTAGAAAGGTTCTCAGCTCTCAAAGCGTATCGTAGTTACCTTCTTCAACTGCGCTGGGGGCTGGTTTCATTAATCTTACTTGGAAGCCTCTGGTTTGCGCAGGAATTTGCCGACTCCTATATTCTTGTGGCTATCGGTCTGTTGTCATTTGTTGCCGTTCTCCAGTTCCTACCCGCACTCTTTGGCGGAATTTTCTGGAAAAAAGGCAACAGCCTGGGCGCATTTCTGGGCCTTTTAGCCGGGTTTGTCGTTTGGTGCTACAGCCTCTTAATCCCTACGTTCATCAAACAGGGCTGGTTTAATGAAGCCCTGTTATTAGAAGGCCCTTGGCATATTTTCGCGCTTAGACCTGAAGCATTGTTTGGACTGGAAGGACTACACCCGGTTACTCATGCCATGTTATGGTCCATGGTGTTCAATGTGGGTTTATATATTATTGGCTCCCTAATTTTTTCACCTAATAAATCCGAGCGCACCCTCACTACCGAATTTCTTGCTGCTCTTACGTCCACCTCTTCCCGCCGTGCACGGCCTACCGGCCTGGATGCTTATATTCTGCTGCATCCAAAACTGGAAGAAGCACAGAGTTTGCTTGCAGAGTATCTGAGCGAAGACAAAGCTGAAAAAGCCATTGGAAAAATTGCCGAAGACCTTCAGGTACATGAGAAACCCAAGGTCACAATTATTGAATTGGTTGAATTCCATCGCATGGTGGAGCATGTTCTTGCTGGCTCCATCGGCGCAGCCAGTGCTCATCAGGCAATTGAGAAAACCATACGTTACAACACTCGTGAAGAATCTGATCTCAAGGCTTTATACAGCCATATAGTTTCTGAGTTACAAACCACTGAAAAAGATTCAACATCCGATTCTGGTACAGCTTCCGGGGGCTATGGCTACGGGCTTATTGAAGACCTTCAAAGCCAGATAGATGAGCTTGAGGACAAGGTTAAAAACCAATCCTCAACAATCATTATGCTCGAAGCTAAACTGGATGCCCGCTACGAAGAGATCTTCAAATATCGCATGGAAGCCCAGAAATCCCGTCAGGATAATGAAGTATTACAGGATGAGTTAAGGCTCATTTTGAGTAAGCAGGACAAATAAAAACCGGGCAGCTTAGAATGCTACCCGGTTAGTGAAATTACGATTACTGAGTGTTCTCAGGCGCCTTCATGTCGGCTTCAGTTGCCATCTCAATGCCATTGTCACTGAAGCTTATTTTCATACTTATCTTCATATTCAAATC
>JASBRM010000036.1 GCA_030149405.1 Neptuniibacter sp.
GAGCAATATAGAGACCAGACCCGTCGATTCTTGGCGGGTGAATTGTCAGACGACGATTTCCTGGCACTGCGTCTGATGAATGGATTATATGTCCAGCGCCACGCACCAATGTTACGTGTTGCGGGCCCATATGGCATGTACAACTCTACCCAGCTACGCAAACTGGCGCATATCGCACGTACTTACGATAAAGGTTATGCGCACTTCACTACACGTACAAACCTACAATTCAACTGGCCTAAGCTGGAAGAGGTTCCTGATATTCTGGCGGAGCTAGCCTCGGTTCAGATGCACGCTATCCAGACTTCTGGTAACTGTATCCGCAATACCACAACGGACCAGTTCGCCGGTGTGATCGCGGATGAGATTGAAGATCCACGCCCATATTGTGAGATCATTCGTCAGTGGTCCTCCCTGCACCCAGAATTCGCTTACCTACCGCGTAAGTTCAAGATTGCCATCTCTGCGGGTCCAACTGACCGTGCAGCGACACAGGTTCACGATATTGGCCTGCACATCGTTAAAAACGATGCCGGCGAAGTTGGTTTTGAAGTTCTGGTTGGCGGCGGCCTTGGCCGTACTCCGGTTATCGGCAAACAGATTCGTCCATTCCTGGCGAAAGAAGACCTACTTTCGTACCTGGAAGCGATCATCCGTGTTTATAACCTGAACGGTCGTCGTGATAATAAATACAAAGCCCGTATCAAAATTCTGGTACAGGCAATGGGTATTGATACGTTCCGTGAGCTGGTTGATGCTGAGTGGGAACAGATTCGCGATACAGACCTGAAACTGCCACAGTCTGAGATCGAACGCGTACAAGCATTCTTTACTCCGTTCGATTACGATGCATCTGCTGCCGAGGACACTTCTCTTGAAGCTAAACTAGCAGAAGATGAAGCATTCAAAGTCTGGTACGAGCGCAACACAGTCGAACACAAAGTTGCCGGTTACCGTATTACTTATGTTTCCCTGAAACCTTATCTAAAACCTGCTGGTGACGTTACCGACGAACAGTTAGATCTGATTGCCGATCTGGCGGACAAATACAGTTTTGGTGAAATCCGCGCAACACACAATCAGAATCTGGTTCTGGCTGATGTTAAGAAATCTGACCTATACGCTGTTTGGCAGGTGCTTTCAGAAGCCAACCTTGCACGCCCTAACATTGGTACTCTGACAGATATGACGGTTTGCCCTGGTGGCGATTTCTGCGCACTGGCAAACGCGAAAACTCTCGGTATTGCTGACCAAATCAATCAGAAGTTCGAAGATATGGACTTTGTTCATGATCTGGGCGATCTGAAATTCAACATGTCTGGCTGCATTAACGCCTGCTCCCACCACCACGTAGGCCACATTGGCGTACTGGGTGTGGATAAGAAAGGTGAAGACTGGTACCAGATCACCCTGGGTGGTGATGACGGTTCCGAAGCAGCCCTCGGTAAAGTAATAGGTAAAGCCGTTGCAGCAGATGAAGTTGCTAACACTTTGGAAAAAGTAATCGACGTGTACGTTAACAACCGTATTGAAGGTGAGCGTTTCATTGATACTTTCCGCCGTATTGGTATGGCCCCATTTAAGGAGTACGTATATGCCCCTGCTAATTAATCGTGAAGTTGTCGCTGACAACTGGGTACTGATCAACGAAGAATCTTTGGATCAGGCAGGTGATGTTATTGTGCCTCTGGGTCTGTATCTGGAGAACAAAGAAACTCTGGAAAGTCGTGACGGCCAACTTGCGATTCAGGTTAATGGCGACGATGATCTATCCGTTGTACTGGATAATCTTGATAAGTTCCCGCTGATCGCCGTAGACTTCCCCGCTTTCCGTGATGGACGCGGATTCAGCATCGCGCGCCTTCTTAACCGTGCGGGTTACAAAGGTGAAATTCGGGCGACAGGTGATGTAGGTCGTGACCGTATCGCTTACATGGAACGTTGCGGATTCACTGCAATCCAGATCTCTGATGAAATCTATAAAGAAGAGATGTTGAGCGCGTTTACCGAAGTGAGCAACTACTACCAGAGTGCCGCTGACGGCAACCGTGCGGTCTATCACCAATAATTGAAAACATCAGTAATCGATAGAAACCCTTAATAGCGACGGTGAGGTCCTATTTATGAGTGAGCAAATTTCTACAGAACTGCAAGCAAAGGTAGATGCCGTAGCAGCACTTCTGAAAAAAGGTTATCAGGATCACGATGGGTCTCTGGTATTCGCAAACAGCCTGGGGGCTGAAGATGTGGTGATTGCTGATCTGATCAGCAAATACTGTCCTGAAATCAGCAACTTTGTGCTGGATACAGGTCGCCTTCCAGAAGAGACACTGAAACTTCTGGCAGACGTGCAGAAACAGTACGCAAATGTAACCTTCAACGTATACTACCCTGAGGGTGCGGACGTTGAAGCATACGTTGCTGAGAATGGTGTGAACGCATTCTATGAATCTCAAGAGCTGCGTAAAGGGTGCTGTTTTGTCCGTAAGATCAAGCCACTGAAGCGCGCCCTGTCAGGCAACAAAGCCTGGATCACAGGTCTGCGTCGTGAACAATCTGTGACCCGTGATGAGATTCAGTTCGAAGAGTGGGACGAAGGCAATAACATGCACAAACTTAATCCTCTGGCTGATTGGTCTGAGAAAGAAGTTTGGGCTTACATCAAAGCCAATGAAGTACCTTACAACGAACTGCATGATAAGCACTATCCAAGCATTGGTTGTGCACCTTGTACCCGCGCAATCTCTGTTGGTGAAGATGTACGTTCCGGTCGTTGGTGGTGGGAAAACCCTGAAAACCGTGAATGCGGACTTCACCCTGCCACACCACTGAATTTCAAAAACTGATCTTATCCAGAGAGCAGGACGCTCTCTGAACAGGAGACCCTGACTGCACCTGCCTTCGCCCCTTAAAACCCATCCTCCCAGCAAGAGAGATGATTAGGTACCGATAAACGGCAGGTTGCAGTCTTCCTAATCATATTCCATTAAGCTCAAACCCCATGTCAGATTTGGCATTCTGAGATAAACTAAGAGTTATCGAAATTTCCTCAAGAGAGAATGTCTGTGGATTACCTACCCCTTTTCTTTAAGCTCACCCAACAAAATGTTCTGCTTGTCGGTGGTGGTAATGTCGCCCTGAGAAAAGCACGCCTACTCTGTCGTGCAGGCACCACAGTTACTGTTATCGCGCATCACGTGTGCGATGAATTACAGGACCTTCTGGACGAAAATCAAGGCAGCTCAATTGTCGGGGAATATCACCCAGCACTTCTGGACGGTAAAGTTCTGGTCATAGCCGCAACAGATGATAATGCACTAAATCAACGCATTCATTTTGATGCCACTGAACGCAATATCCCGATTAACGTGGTCGACTGTCCTGAGCTATGTACCTTTGTATTCCCTGCGATTGTTGACCGTTCACCGGTGATCATTGGTATCTCTTCAGGAGGCAGCGCACCCGTTCTGGCTAGATTGCTGCGAGCTCGATTGGAAACATGGATACCAAAGTCATACGGCAAACTCGCAAGTATCGCCAGCTCATTCCGGGATCAGGTAAAACAACGTTTCAGTTCCGTAAACCAGCGCAGAGTTTTCTGGGAAGATGTTTTACAAGGCCAGATTGCAGAAAAAATATTTTCTGGGCGCACTGAAGAAGCAACAACATTGCTACAAGAAAAAATCGAACATGCCGATCCAGAGCATCAAGTAGGAGAAGTTTACCTGATTGGCGGAGGCCCAGGAGACCCAGAACTCCTTACGTTCAAAGCTTTGAGATTAATGCAACAAGCTGATGTCGTTCTTTATGATGCACTTGTATCTCCAGCAGTATTAGATCTATGCCGACGTGACGCAGACCTTATTTTTGTCGGCAAAAAGCGCGACAACCATGCAGTGCCTCAGGAAGGAATAAATGACCTTCTTGTAAAACATGCCCAAAAAGGGAAACGTGTTGTTCGCTTAAAAGGTGGCGATCCATTTATATTCGGACGAGGCGGAGAAGAGCTCGAAACGCTGAAGGCTCACAATATTCCATTTCAGGTTGTGCCTGGCATAACTGCTGCGAGCGCTTGTTCTACTTACGCAGGCATTCCTCTTACCCACAGGAATTACGCTCAATCGGTCAAATTTGTAACAGGCCAACTGAAGAACCGGACCAGCGATCTGAATTTTGACGAGTTGGTACACCCTAATCAGACACTCGTTTTTTATATGGGGTTGCATACGCTTCCACAATTAAGCAGCAAGCTGATCGAACATGGTAAATCAGGTGATACACCTGCTGCGATTGTCTCTAAAGGAACTTCATCAGACCAAAAGGTTCTTACCGGAACACTGGCAACACTGGCTAAACTGCAGGAAAAAGCTCAACTTGAAGCTCCCGCTCTGATTATCGTAGGGGAAGTTGTTAACCTGCATGAAAATCTTAGCTGGTTTGGGGAAGAGGTTCTTGCACAAAACCTGACACCCGTTACAGCAGAAAAATAGTCTCTCTCAGGATATAACCACATAAAATATAACCCTAAAGACAGATGGGTCGGTTGATAGCAATACTGTATACTTTGTTACCAACCGCTCCCTGCTAGAAAAAAATTGTGAAAAAACTTCTCAGCCTCCTTATCACCCTTTGCATTCTTGGTCTGGGCTTCACTCTCAGTGCAAGCCTGTACTGGATGGCTGAATCTGAGTTTCAAAAAAACATCAACAAACAAGCTGAAAACGTTCATTATCAGGTACAACAACGTTTCAGAGTATTTGATGAATTACTATCCAGTGATGAGATACAAGTTCAGGAGCATGCTCGTAGAGCGTTAGTCAGGCTTTCTGATGTGTTTTTACACGACAAATTCGACCCCAAAAACTGGTCTCCGGAGCGGCTGGATAAGCTAGCCAGGCAACTTGGGGTGGATAGTGTTTATATCATTGCACCCGATACAACTGTTGTTGCAACCAACTTCATCCCAGACCTTGGCTTTAAACTGGATACAATTTCCGAAACGTTCAGCACTTACCTCCATAACCTCTTCAATTCCGGACGTCTGGAAGTAGACAGAATCAATGTTTCCTCTAAAACCGGGATTCTGAAAATATACGCATACTATGCCCCGGTGAATTCAGATTATATTTTAGAAGTCTCTTATGATGTAAAAAACTACCTGGCACGTAACCGCTCATCCCGTTATGTAGATTTTATGTTTGGCGATTTCTTTACGGAGATGACGAAAACCAATCCATTACTGGATCAGGTAGATATCTACCTTGTGAATAATTACGCAGCATTTCCATTTCTGAACTCTACTCCAGGGTTAGCACTTTCTGAGTTGCCCGAGATTCCTGAAACCGGTGTAATGACCATTAGCAAGGATGATGACAATATCCACTATTACAGCCGCGCAGACTTCAACCGTACAGAGCTGCATAGTGCTGAATACCTGGCTATCAGAACCACCTTCAACCTTGCTCACATGCACTACCTAATGAACAAGTTTATGATTTTGAGCGTGTTGGTCATTGGAGCCATTCTTACCCTGGCTTACCTGCTGATTTCTCAATTGTTCAACAAGTGGATCATGAGCCGCATTTTTCGCATTATTGCGGCGCTTGAACGCAGTGCAGAAGGTGATTATCGAGACACCCTGAACATCAACCGAATGGATGAACTCGGTCTAATTGCTCAACATGTTAACAGCATGAACGCTCGCCTTTCCGCACGAGATGAAGAACTCAAAGAAGCACGCTTACAACTTGAAAACAGAGTAAAAGAGCGCACTGCAGATCTCAGGTTAGAAATTGAAGCGAGAAAGAAAGCTGAGGAACAACTGATCAAACAGGCAGAAACTGACCCTCTTACCGGAGTCCTGAATCGCCGGGCATTTGCAGCCAAAGCGCAAAAAGAGATAGAACGAGCGCGCAGGTATAAACGGCCTATTTCCGCCATTCTTTTGGACTTAGATCATTTCAAACAGGTTAATGACAAATTTGGTCATCTCTGTGGAGATAAAGTATTGGTCGAATTGGCGGAAATTATTTCACCATGCCTCCGAACAATAGACAGCCTGAGCCGACACGGGGGTGAAGAGTTTCTTATATTACTCCCGGAGACCGATGATCTGGAAGCGGTACAGATAGCTGAACGCCTCAGAAAACGAATAGAAGATCATGAAGTCAAATATGAAGCCGAGCGCTTCAAAGTGACATCCAGCTTTGGTGTAGCCTCCTGGGATGCCGAAGAAAACGATATTAATGCAACTATACACAGAGCTGATCAGGCACTGTACCTGGCTAAACATAAAGGACGCAATCAGGTTATCAGTTACGATGCAGAAAGCTTTTTCTGATAATATCCAGCTGAATATTTCGCCTCTACTATCGGGAAAAAAAATGAAACAGCTAGGCATCATTATTCAACTAGCTATCATCACCCTTCTGCTTGCTGGATGCAGCACTTCTCAACCTCAGAAATCAGGCCAGAAAGCTCCCGAAGGCAGTTTTTGTATGAAGGGCGGCCCCTCAAATAACTACAGCTGTGACGCAGTGAATACCGATCAATCAGTACCCATGCACCCCAAAACAGTTGATGAAGAGTGGATGTATGAAACTCTTGAAGAGATTAAAGACTGGTTAAAAGAGGAACGAAAGAAGCGGGAGACATATGAAACACCTCCCCAATAAACTCAGGACTGACTGTCCATCTGCTTTTGCTTAACCTGATCCAACAACTCTTCAGTCACTCGCTGTAGACCCTGAGCGCGAGCAGCTTTTTCAACTTTATGGCGAATCAATTTTCGAACAAAAAATGGCGCCGCCTGGACACGCTTAGTTGCCGCATCATCCCATTCAAGTTTTTCAGCCATAAATATCGACCTGACCTATTCCGAATTAAAAGCGGCAGTATACCTGTACAAGACTGCTGACAAAAGTTCACCTTATAGGTGACAGCATCAAGAACGACTGCGCCAATACAAACTACAGCTTATCCCCTGAATCCGAGTAGCACTCTTCCAATACATAGGCGGGTAGATCTTCTTCACTTGGTACCGGTGTTGAATTGCCCTGTTCATCAATGGCAACAAATTTAAATTTTGCCTCAGTGACCTTTTCACGCTTCCCAATGCGTCCACGTCGAACCCAGGCTTCAACATGAACCAGAATTGACGTGCGTCCTACTGCAGCAATATCTGTGTATACACCCAGGATATCACCTACTTTCACAGGACGAATAAAACTCATACTTTCCAATGCTACAGTAACCACTCGCCCCTGCGCTCTTTGACCAGCACAGATACCCGCTGCCATATCCATCTGAGACAAAACCCAGCCGCCAAAAATATCGCCCGCAGGGTTAGTGTCCGCTGGCATAGCAATTGTGCGCGTTGTCAGGCGCCCTCTAGTTTCATCTGTCATAAGCTTTTCACTGATAGAAACACAAAGAGAATAATTATACTTAAGTATAACTATTGAAGCTAATTTCAGAATGATGATCGCGTTAAAACCGGCTTTAAAAACCGTTCAGAAAAGCCAGATTCTGGGGACATTTATTTTCCACAAGATCTGTGGATAAAATAGTGGATAGTTTTGGGGTAGATGGCTCAAAGCCGCTGTTTTCGGCACATTCAGCAAAACGTACAAAAAATACACCAGTAAAATTAGTTATTATATTTCAATAAGTTAACAAGAATACAAATTATTTATAAAAATTTATAAATAATTAAATAACGCATTGACAGTTCAATTTATAGGCTGTGCAAAAGAACAAAAAAACGGCATCAGCCTTCACTGATACCGTTTTTTTAATTGATACTTAAAAACTGCAATAAAAAAGATCAGGTCTTTACAGAAACTGAGTTCAATCTTCTGGTAATTCCAATTCAATATGAGTTTTTGGAATACAGCAGCACGTCAGAATTTCATCACCCAGCAGATCAAGCAAACTTTCCTGAACATACTCCACTTCACCATCAATCAGTCGAACTTTACAGCAATCGCAATAGCCGCCTCGACAGTTATAAGGCGCGGGAATTTCCTGGGCTTCTAAGGAATCCAGCAACGTAGGCTCATACTGATAGTAGAACGTATGGTGATGATTAACTTTGATTCTTGATGGCCCGGCCATGAATTAACCCTTATAGATCAAAACCGTCAAAGTCACCGTCATCAACCTCGTTGTCAATCTGGCCAACAAGGTATGAGCTGATCTCAGCTTCCTGAGGCGCGACCTGCACATTGTCACTCACTAACCAGGCATTCATCCAAGGTAACGGGTTCTGGGTAGCAGGGAAAATCTCATCCAGATTAAGCGCTTTCATTCGTACATTGGTGATGTATTCAACGTAGTCGGACAGAATTTGAGCATTCAGACCAATCATTGAACCTTCACGGAACAGATACTTAGCCCAATCTTTTTCCTGCTGCGCCGCTTCTTTGAAGATTTCGTAAACCTCAGGCTCACACTCTTTGGCAATCTCTTTGAACTCAGGATCATCGGCTCCAGATGCCATAATGTTCAGCATATGCTGAGTGCCTGTCAGGTGCAGTGCTTCATCACGCGCAATCAGTTTGATGATCTTGGCGTTGCCTTCCATGATGGCACGCTCTGCAAATGCAAAAGAGCACGCAAAGCTTACATAGAAACGAATCGCTTCCAGTACATTGATAGACACTAAGGTCAGGTACAACTTTTTCTTCAGGTTCCTGAGTGAAGTGTCATATACCGTGCCATCAACCGTATGCAGACCTTCACCATGAATGTTGTATACGTTGGTTAGGTTAATAAATTCATCGTACAGCTTAGTGACCGAATCTGCCCTGCGAATAATCTCAGGGTTGGTAACAATATGATCAAAGACCTCTGAAGGCTCAGTGATGATGTTACGGATAATGTGTGTATAGGAACGACTGTGGATGGTTTCACTGAACGCCCAAGTCTCAAACCAGGTTTCCAGCTCAGGCAGAGACACCACAGGCAAGAAAGCAATGTTTGGAGAACGCCCCTGTACTGAATCCAATAGCGTTTGATACTTCAGATTACTCAGGAAAATATGCTTCTCATGCTCTGGCATGTTCATAAAGTCTTTGCGATCTGTAGAGAGGTCAACTTCTTCCGGGCGCCAGAAGAAAGACAGCTGTTTCTCAATCAGCTTTTCAAAGATTGGGTATTTCTGCTTATCGTATCGGGCAACGTTGACGCTACGGCCAAAAAACATAGGTTCGCGAGTTGCGTCATGTGTACTGTGACTAAACGTTGTGTACGCCATCGGGGTGTTCGTTCCTGAAACCTGATAGGTGGATTAGAGTTAAACCCACCTGCAAGAGATGGGTTATCTGTTTTTAATATGTAAATTAAGTTGTGCGATAAACTGCTTAGAGTTTACAAGCACCACCTTCACAACCTTCATCGGCCTGGTCAGAAGCACCGTCTCGAGTGTTGTGATAGTAAAGTGTTTTCACACCATTTTTATATGCAGTCAACAGATCCTGAAGAAGCTGCTTCATTGGAACTTTATCGTTCGGGAAGCGTGCAGGGTCATAGTTGGTATTAGCAGAAATAGACTGGTCAACAAACTTCTGCATGATGCCCACTAACTGGAGATAACCCGTATTATTTGGAATATCCCAAAGCAACTCATACTGATCTCTGAGCTCGGTATAACCCGGAACAACCTGCTTCATAACGCCATCTTTACTGGCTTT
>JASBRM010000045.1 GCA_030149405.1 Neptuniibacter sp.
TTATTTTTTATGGCAGCTCCAGGGTTCATGGGTGTGGTTATCATGTACATTTTTATCCACAAACCGGTAATAGCCTTCCTTAAAGTTTGACCACCAATCATGACAGATTTCTATTCCATACTTCGTGATCACCTCTTCCAAACTATCGATGCAAAGGCGTGTAGCGTCATACTCCAGAATGAATACCTTTTGCTCCGGATCAAAACTCACCTCATCAATGCCGTAGAGCTGATCGATCTCCTCAACCGCTGCACAGACCTGCTCATCCGAGGCTTTCTGGACCTTCAAATATCTCTCTACAAGATTAGTTTCCGATACTCCTAAACGATGCTCTTTTTTCATGATGCAATTCCCCCAATTTGCGGAATAAACCTCGGCGTAGTCTCTTTGTATACTTCATATTCGCCACCAAATTCCGCTAAAGCGATACCTTCCTCATACTTTGCTAACCGCACATAGACAAAGACCAAGATAGGGAACATCACTAAGGTTGGAATCGTTGGCCATTGCAGTAAGAAGCCAAACATGATCAGTACAAATGCCAAATATTGTGGATGTCTACACCGCGCATACCATCCATCTTTCGCTAAACGGTGCTGCTTCTGTGCTTGATACAATACATTCCAAGCCGCAGCTAAAATAAAGAAGCCAATGACAATCAGTGCATTGCTCGCCAAATGAAGTGGGTCGAAATGGGGGTCACCTTCGAATCCCAGTAACGTATGCAGAAGATGCCCATTTTCATGGGCATAGAAATCGATTTGTGGATAGATTTCACTCAGCCATCCCGAAAGGAAATAGATCGTTAAGGGGAATCCATACATCTCTGTAAAGAGCGCAATGATGAAAGCTGAAAATGCTCCCAGACTGCGCCAATCCATTTTGCTTTTAGGTTTAATAAAACTAAATGCGAAAAAGATAAAAACAGCAGAGTTGATAACAACCAAAGACCACAACCCATAATCATTGCTCATGTTTGTGCTCCTTTTGATTAACTTCTTCTCTCGCCGCTTTTAAACCCTCAATGTAACCTTCCCGGTAAGCATCGTTTTGCTCACTCTGTTCGACAACGTTCTCATGCCTATATTCTGGAGAAGAGCTAGACTCTTCCTCCTGCTTAGCGTCGTGCTTATGCCCCCCGTGATTATGATTGCCATGCATAAACAAGTGCATCAATGGACACATCAGTAAAAACAGATAGGGTAGAAAAGGGAAAACATGCTCTGCGTGCTCAACTAACAGAAAATAACCTGCAACGGCAATCATCAGTAATGCCGCGAATCCGCTTTTAGAACACCAGAATGAAGACTTCTTACTCATCGCTCTGCTCCTCCACAATCAATTCACCCTTGTACATCTGCATCTGACATGAAAATGGATATTTACCGGGTGCTAAAGAGTCAAACTTTATCTCTCGTGCCTTGTTTAAGGGCAGCTCTTCGCTCAGCCCTAAGTCATCAAACTTTACAATGGCCGAACAAGGCGAGCCGTCTTTACGAACAAAGCTGAGGATAATGGGTTCGCCTGCCTGCACACGAACCTGTGCTGGGCTGTAAACCCCGTTCTCAACGGTTATGGGGACGGTGCCTTTGGTTACTGCTGTAGTACCTGGTTTATAAAGCCAAAACCACCAGATGATTAAGCCAATTAAGACAAAACCTAATAAATTAATTATCAACATGATGCTAGCCTCCCTGATTAATGCTCTGATGCTTTAAACAAACGTAAACGGTTGGCATTACTGACCACAGTGAGCGAAGAGAAAGCCATAGCTGCCCCGGCAATGACCGGGCTAAGCAGTAGCCCAAAGAACGGATACAGAACCCCTGCTGCAAATGGGATACCCGCAACGTTGTAAATAAACGCACCAAACAAATTCTGCTTAATATTGCGTAATGTCGCTTTACTGATAGCTATGGCATCAGCCAACCCATGCAATGAGCCACGCATCAGGGTTATGTCAGCACTTTCAATCGCCACATCAGTGCCTGTACCAATGGCAAACCCGACATTGGCCTGAGCCAAGGCAGGCGCATCATTGATACCGTCTCCAGTCATACCTACGATCTCACCTTGGGCCTGAAGCTCTTCAACTTTGTTTGATTTATCTTCAGGCAAGACTTCTGCAACAAACTCTGTAATACCTACTTTTTCTGCAACTGCCTTAGCTGTTGCTCGGTTATCACCGGTAAGCATGACGACACGTATGCCATTTGCTTGTAGCCGTTTGACTGCCTCTACTGAGTCTTTTTTGATCGGATCAGAAACTGCAATAATTGCAGCAAGCTGTCCATTGATAGCCAAGTACATAGGGGTCTGTGCTTCTGATGCCATACGCTGCGCATCAGCGATGTGATGGTTGATAGAAATTGACCGTTCTTCCATCAACTTTTCATTACCAAATAACAGGGTGCTTCCATCCACTTCACCTTCCACGCCATGTCCAGCAATAGCGTTAAAGTTTGTCACTTTAGAAAGGGTAAAACCTTGGACTTTGGCTGACTCCACTATAGAAAGCGCTAAGGGATGTTCTGAACCGGACTCTAAACTTGCCGCTAAGCGAAGAATGTCTTCCTCTTTATGATCGCCGGTCAACTGGATCTCAGTAACCTGAGGGCTACCTTCAGTTATGGTGCCGGTTTTATCCAGAATCATGGCGCTGATTTTAGAGGCCGTCTGTAAGGCCTCGCCGTTGCGGATCAACACGCCTGCTTCAGCCGCTTTACCCACACCCACCATTACCGACATGGGTGTTGCCAATCCCAACGCACAGGGACATGCAATAATCAGAACTGTAGTTGCTGACACAATAGCGAAGGCCACGGCGGGAGCAGGACCAAAATTTAACCAGGCTAATGCACTGAGAATAGCTATGATCATCACAACTGGAACAAAATAGCCCGATATGACATCAGCTAAACGACCGATGGATGGCTTAGAATTTTGCGCCCGTTTAACCATCTCAATAATTTGTGCCAGTGCAGTATCTTTACCTACACGTGTTGCTTTGAATATCACCGTTCCAGATTTATTGAGGGTACCTGCAACAACTTCATCTCCGGCGGCTTTCTCTACAGGCATGGGCTCACCCGTCAACATGGATTCATCAACAGAGGTACTGCCCTCAATAACAATGCCATCAACAGGAATTTTTTCTCCAGGGCGGATTCTTAAGTGGTCATCCAGGGCAACATCCTCAATGGGAATATCAATCTCTTCACCATCTCTAATGACTCGCGCATTCTTTGGCTGCAGGCCTATCAAGCGCTTGATCGCTTCTGAAGTCCTACCACGCGCCTTAATTTCAAGCGCTAAACCAAGATCGATTAAGCCAATAATCATCGCAGTCGCTTCGAAATAGACATGTCTTGCCATCAGAGGGACTGCATCCGGGGCAAATACAACCACCATGGAATAGATCCAAGCGGTACCAGTACCTAATGCGATGAGGGTATCCATATTGGCACTGTGATTTTGAAAAGACTTCCAGGCACCTATATAAAAATGGCGTCCTGAAAAATACATAATTCCTAATGTGAGAAGGCCAACTATGGCCCAGGCAATACGTTCCATATTGGTGGATACAGTCATCTCACCGATAAACAACCCGTAGATCATTAAGGGAACGCCTAAAGAGAGGGCAATCGTCATCTCTCTCATCAAACGGTGATAGTAAACTGCTTCAGACTTTTCTTTCTCATTCAGTAAATCTTGATCGGTTTCATCAACGAAACTGGCTTGATAACCCACACTTTCAACAGCACGGATCAAATCATGATCAACCACATCACCCGTCACAAGCACCGTTCGTTGAGCAAAGTTCATCGATGCTTTCTGTACGCCAGTTACTTCTAACAACGCACCTTCTATCTTTCCTACACAGCTAGCGCAACCGGCACCATCTATTAGCAGGGTTTTCTCTATATTTGGGCTGTTGGAACTCATCCTGATCACCTATAAGGCACTGTAAATCGCTCAATAGAAATTTAAAAAGAGCATTTCTGTGATCAGGATAGACCTTCCTGTTGATGTAAGGTCAAGGGTTAAGCCAAGAGGTTTTATAGACAAATATAAATATCCCTACCCAGATGCTGGCAGGATACCGGGCATTGATAAATTAGACTCGAAGTCTGGAAGGGGGAAAAACCTGTCAAACGACAATATTATGGTTAAATAATTCTTGAACGATTAGTCCATAAAATGACTATGCCAGCGTAGTCATAAACGTTTCGAATATCCGGTGCCTGCATAATCGCCAGACACCTAACAAGCTGCCTACCTGGGCTGTTTTCTTATACCTAATCTAACCGGAAATTAGTTGTTTACCAAAACCATTCAGCTGGTCTGGCCCACTACAGAATCTAAACCAGTGACCATTTAGTCAAAGAATTGCTAATTGTAGGCTGGGACGTATCGAATAGACTTACTTTTCATCAACCCAGTAAAGACCTAGTCGTGGCTCAATCGGTACAAGAGAGGATCTTTTAGTACGTATATCCTTATTATCTAACACACTGAATTTTTTGGGAGGAATAACGGCGGGGCCTGATTCTGACTTAACTACAAACATAGGTATTGAGCTATTCTTCAATCCTCTCGCTCCCCAGATAGACGGATCTGTAGGGTTTTCTGGAATTGCTTTTAAACTGAGCTTCGGTGCCAATTCTCTTCTAAGCCTAAGCTCTCTATGCCCATTTGCTTCAATCTCAAACTTAATAGCTTTTTTGATTGCATCTGATTCTGAATCACTAAAGCTAGTATTCAATCTAGAGTAGTAGTTTTCAACATAGTTTACGGCTTTTTCTACAGTCAACTTTTTATACGAAACTGCCTTACCGGTCCAAGAAAAGACCAGCCTTTTAACACCGAAATCAAAATAATGAATTTTCCTATACACTTGCAGCATCACTTGATCAGGCAAAAATCTATTTGTGAATTTATTTCTACCTGCAGGAGAGTAAACACCGATTGTTTCCTGTAGAGCTAATTTCGTCTCATTTATGTCGTCTATCAGAGGCTTCAATTCACATAAAGAATCAACTATAGCGATACTTGGTAATTTGAATACATTGTTGGAATGTTGTGATTCTCGCTCTTTCGTAAACTTTGATAAGGCAACTTTCATTTGCATAACTGCATCATCGCCTATGTATGACTTGGTAGGGGCAAGCTCATTTGGTACAACCAGCTCTGAATCCGAACCGGAATAATCGTAGTACGGCAGCTCATAAGCATAAGCCTCAACTACATATTTAGGCCAAATTTGATTGAAGTGGGATATCTTCCCCTCAATCTCGCGATAAAGCCTCAGTACTTCTTGCTCCGAGGGAAACGCTTTACCTTTCTTGAAAGTCATTATTTGAAACTTTCCTTTCACAAAGAATAAAGAATGTCTTAAAGAATTCGAAAGGCTTTATTCTTTGCGATCACGAGGGCGGTCTTTGTCATAGAAAATTACGACTTTATTATTTTCATACCAACCGTAAATTAAGACTTTTTTGTACAAAGTACGACTTTTTTATAACCAAATAGGGCGGGTATAACCCGCCTCCTATTACTCAACCGTTACCGACTTAGCCAGGTTACGAGGTTGATCCACATCTGTACCTTTCAGAACAGCTACGTGATACGAGAGCAACTGTAATGGAATGGTATATACCAGAGGCTGCATAATTTCTTCACACTCTGGAACCGTCAGTACGTATGTGCCTTCTTCAGACTGTAGTTTGTCTGATCCAGCAAAAACGAATAGCTCACCACCACGGGCACGTACTTCCTGAAGGTTCGCTTTCAGCTTATCCAACATATCGTTTTGTGGTGCCACCGCGACTACTGGCATCTCTTTATCTACCAGAGCCAGTGGGCCGTGCTTCAGCTCACCCGCTGGGTATGATTCAGCATGGATATAAGAGATCTCCTTCAACTTCAGCGCGCCTTCTTTGGCGACTGGATAGAGAGTTCCTCGACCCAGGAACAGAGAGTGACTTTTCTCGGCAAAGGATTGAGCCATCTGTTCAATATCCTTATCCATTTCCAACGCCTGCTCTACTTGATCAGCCACTTTCTTCAGCGCCTGGATGATCGAAGCTTCGGTTGCTTCGGACATGCCGTTTCTACGGCCAAGAGCGATGGTGGTCAGCATCAGAGCAACCAACTGAGTGGTGAATGCTTTTGTGGAAGCCACACCAATTTCAGGGCCTGCATTAGTCATCAACGCTAAGTCTGATTCACGAACCAATGAACTGCCTGGAACATTACAAATGACCAGAGAAGCCAATACACGGGACTGTACTTCACGCAGGGCAGCCAAGGTATCTGCCGTTTCGCCCGATTGGGAAATTGTCAGGAACAGGGTTCCTTCTTGGATAACCACGGTGCGATAACGATATTCACTCGCCACCTCAACCATGCACGGAATACCCACAAGGCTTTCAATCCAATACTTAGCAACAAGACCCGCGTGGAAGCTGGTACCACAAGCAATAATCTGAATCTGTTTAACCTGATCGAAGATACCAGCCGCTTTAGCACCGAAGCACTGCTCAAGTAACTTGTCGCCGCTGATACGGCCTTCCAGACAAGCATTGATCACTGAAGGCTGCTCGTAGATCTCTTTCAGCATGAAGTGCTTAAATTCGCCTTTATCGGCAGAACTTACACCATGTTCAAACTGAGAAATCGGGCGTTCTACCTTAGCGCCATTGAGATCGGTAACGGTGATCTGTCCAGCCGTCAGAGTAGCAACATCGCCATCTTCCAGGAACATAAAGCGGTCAGTAACCTGCAAAAGAGCCAGCTGGTCAGATGCGATAAAGTTCTCACCAATGCCTACACCAATCACCAAAGGGCTGCCTTTTCGTGCAGTGACCAACTGGCTTGGGTCCGATTTCTCAATCACCCCCAACGCATAAGCACCTTCCAACTGACCAATGATGTTAGATACAGCCGTATGCAGCGAGCTGGTGGATTTCAACTCTTTAGCCAGTAAGTGAGCGATTACTTCGGTGTCGGTATCAGAGCTGAATTCATAGCCATCCGCTTGAAGTGAAGCTTTTAGCTCTTCGAAATTTTCAATAATGCCGTTATGCACAACAGCCAGTTGATCAGACGACATATGCGGATGGGCATTGGCCTCATTCGGCACACCGTGGGTAGCCCAACGGGTATGCGCAATGCCTGTCGGCCCCTGTAAAGGTGCTTCTTCCAAGGCATCCGATAACGCCTTTACTTTACCGGTACGACGGCAACGCAGGATTCCAGAATCCGTATGCAGTGCCACACCTGCTGAATCGTAACCGCGATATTCCAAGCGGCGCAGACCTTCCAGAAGAATTTCCTGAACCGGTCTCGCTGCAACAGCTCCAACAATTCCACACATAATTAATTCCCTTTCTCTTTCTTCTGCGGGCGAGGCCAGCTTTTCAATTCGGTCTGTTTAGCACGAGTCACTGCCAGTGCATCATCGGACACATCCTTACTGATGGTTGAACCCGCACCTACTGTTGCGGTTGCCCCTACTTTTACAGGAGCTACCAGAGCCGTATTTGAGCCGATAAAGGCATTGTCACCGATCTCGGTCAGTGACTTATTAACACCATCGTAGTTACAGGTGATCGTTCCTGCACCGACATTAACGTCTTTACCCAACACAGCATCGCCAACGTAGGACAGGTGATTGATCTTACTGCCCTCACCTACGATCGCTTTTTTGGTTTCAACAAAGTTACCCACTTTAGCTTTAGCCGCCAGTTGAGTACCTGGGCGCAAGCGAGCAAACGGGCCGATATCACAATTGTCGGCAACCACTGCATCTTCAATCACAGTATTAGCTTTAATATGTGTGCCCGCACCAATGGTGCAGTTTTTCAGATAGCAGTTTGGTTCGATGATAACGTTGTCGCCCAGGGTGACTTCACCTTCCAGAACAACGTTCACATCGATCACTAAATCCTGACCGGTCGTTACATTGCCACGTACATCTATACGGGATGGATCCGCAAGTGTTGCCCCATTCACCATCAACTCTTCTGCCAGCTGTAGCTGATACCAGCGCTCAAGTTCAGCCAGCTGCATGCGGTTATTCACACCCTGCACTTCTTCCTCAGCATTAGGTTGAATCGCATTGATAGCAACACCACAATCCGCAGCCATGGCAATAATATCAGTGAGGTAGTATTCGCCCTGCGCGTTCTCGGAAGAGAGCTTTGGTAGCCATTCATTCAGCAGGTTGCTGTTAACCGCCAGAATGCCAGTGTTCACTTCAGAAATCTTATGCTGTTCTGGCGTAGCGTCTTTATGCTCAACGATAGCCACAACCTGATCATTATCATCACGAACGATACGGCCGTATCCGGTTGGGTCTTTGAGATTAACCGT
>JASBRM010000048.1 GCA_030149405.1 Neptuniibacter sp.
CAACACCCATTGGCATGGTGATCATACTCAGGGAAATTTGCACTTCGGTCACAGTGCAAAAATCGTTGCACACGATAATGTTCGCGAAAGGTTACTGACTTCTCAGGAAGTGAAACTGTTCAAAATGGTGACAGAGCCATACCCGGAACATGCACTACCCTCCATTACCTATCAAAAAGAACTGACACTGCATATCAACAGTGAAGAGGTTGCCGTAATGCATCTGCCGGGTGGGCATACCGATGGTGACTCAGTGGTATTCTTCAAAAAGGCGAATGTCGTGCATATGGGTGATCTATACTTCAACGGTTTTTTCCCATTTGTTGATGTCCAAAATGGTGGCAGCGTATTGCAGATGTCTAAAAATGTGACTGATGTGATTAATATGATTGATGATAAGACAGTAGTCATACCAGGACATGGCCCGGTTTCTAATAAAGCAGAACTGACCGATTTTCGGGATATGCTACGAGGCACTTATTCAGAAGTAACAGCAATGCGAGCTAAAGGAATGAACCTTGGGCAGATGCAGGTAGAGGGTTTATCTGCAGACTGGATTGACTGGACGGATGGCTTTCTTTCCGAACAGGTTTGGATTGGGATTGTGAATAGTAGTATTGATAAGGACTAAAAAGCCTTTGGCTTTTTAGTCAGCACGCTTGGCCTTTCAGGCAGCACGCTTCGCTACGAGTAGCTAGAACGCGGCTGCGCCGCTGCTAGTGGCTAGGAAAAGCTCTAACGCTTTTGTAATGGGCCGCGGTGCTGCGAAGCAGCGCATTTTGCGGTCCAGCCCGAAGGGCGATTATTAACAAACTTGTTATGAGCCATATGCTCAATAAAACTCTGAAACTACGAGGCCTGGCCACACCAAAGCAACTACAAGCCCAACTGTAAGCTGAGCAAGATGCTTCTTCCCTGAACCTGCAGTAGTAAACCTATATATCAACTCAGTACACCCAACTAATAATAAACATGGAATAACCAGTGACTTAGTGATGGCAGTTAAAGCGACAATGTTCATATTTTCAATAGCTACAAATATCATTGGAAAAGCACATATAACTGCAGCTACGAATAGCTCAAAAAAGAAACCTTTTCGCTTCCGCGAACGATAGAGGATTTCCGAAATTCCAATTACAATTGGCCATAAAACTACGATAAAAATGAAACCTAGAGCCATCCTTTGCTAGCCTCATAACGCCCAACATAAAGGGCAGACAAAGCAGCGCTTTGGCTGTCCAAGCCCGCAGGACGGCTTTTGATGTTCTTGTTATGCGGAACTAGCAATCTGTTGTATAGACCGAATCTCGGTGTGCCCATAATCCCTCATTCTCACCTGTAGAAAGTTTAATTTCTTTATCCTTACTGAAAAGATATTGAACCCGCTCCTCGGTTAGGTTTGTCCAGCTCGCGATTGTTCTTGTGGTACGCTAATTGCCACCAACCGAGTTTTCTTTAAGCCAAGCATTCACTCTGGCAGTTTCTGATTTATCTCGGATTTTCTGATGAATGTATTGGATGAGATAAACAGTGATTCCAGCAATCGAACCGCCTGATGCACCGATTACAATACCTTCCCAAATACTACAGTCCATGTAATTGGTCTCCTTTTACGCATAACGCTCAACATAAAGGGCCATAGCGCAGCTGCGGTCTAAGCCTGCAGGGCGACTTTTGATGTTCTTGTTATAAGTCATGTTCTATGACTTCCCTGTTCGTTAATAGCCATACCTGAATTAATGCATAAAGGTATGCAGATATTCCAAAGCTAACTAATGAAAGTGAAACTATTGCTTCGAAATAATTTGTTAAATAGATATTAATCACACCGACTGAAAGCGCTACGAGGGAAAGGAGAAAGCATGAAGCAGCACAGAATTGAATTCCTTTGTATGTTTTGATGCCGAGTGCCCCATACCTTATATACCAAGGGGCACTTTTCCATAGCTCATGATCCTTATTGATTTTCAAATGCATAGTTCCTTTATGACCTATAACATTTTAATAACGAGCGTGCGTGTTTTTCTGCCGTGAAGGAAAGTTTGAAGGGCTGTAATTAATTGAATCTAAATAGCTTTTAGACAGCACTGCTATTTTCCTCCGATAAAAACGAGCATGCGCGTTTTGATGACTGACTGTGCGCGTTATTCTGCACAGTAAATTCCCTAAATGCCTAATATGTAATCGTTTTATATAAAACGCAAGGATCAAAACGACTAGGCTTCGCCCGCGGTTTGGCCGCATAGGTAAACGGTAGCGTTGTGCTTAACGATAAGGCTCATGCGGTCTGTCGATTCAATTCGCTCGGTGCTGAATTGGATCTCAGATGTATATTTTGTGCACTCGCCGGGTAATGCCTGTAAACAAGGTATACGGGATGGTATCGCAGTAGGTAGCGACTTCTGATGCTTTGAGATTGTCACCCCAGAACTCAACCTGGCTACCAACGCCAGCGTCAGGTAGATCGGTGAGATCTACGGCCAGCATGTCCATAGATACACGCCCAATAATTTGGGTACGTTTGCCATTAACCAGAACGGGGGTTCCGTTCCTGGCGTGGCGCGGATAACCGTCGGCATACCCCATTGCAACTGTACCTACTTTACTGGGTTTATCACATACCCAGGTACCGCCATAACCCACCGCATCACCTGGTTTCAGGTCACGAACTGCGATCACTTCCGAAGTTAGGGACATGACTGGCTGTAACTTGTCCGCGATCTTCTGAGGCTTTGAAAAAGGCGTAGCGCCATAGAGCATAATACCGGGGCGCTGCCATGATCTTATGGCATCAGGATGGGCCATTGTACCAGCAGAGTTTGCCAGGCTTTTGGGAGCATCAAGCTTGGATGTAATGGCATCGAAACAGCGAATCTGCTCATCCGTGCTACTTTTCTGAAGCTCATCAGCTGAGGCGAAGTGGCTCATCAAAACCACTTCCGCAACTTGAGGTAAGCTTTTCAATTCCTTAAAAGCGGCTTCATATTGATCCGGTTGTATGCCTAATCGATGCATACCACTGTCCATTTTAAGCCAGATATTGATGGGCTTTGGTAGCTGAGTATCTGCTATGATTTTGATCTGGTCGATTGAGTGTACGGTACACCATAGGTTGTTCTGGCTGATGTAGTTGAGTTCATCACTAGTGAAAAAGCCTTCTAAGAGAAGAATCGGCAAAGTGATTCCTGCATCACGCAATTCAACGGCTTCTTCAATACAGGCTACGCCAAATGCATCGGCAATGTCGGCAAGAGCATGGGCCACTTTAATCGCGCCATGTCCATAGGCATCTGCTTTGATAATGGCGACAGCATTATTTTCGGGAGATGCATTTTTAGCCAGAAGATAGTTGTGGCGTAATGCATTCAGATTAATGGTCGCAGCTGCCGCTCTAGCCATAGAGACTCCAGAAAAATAAGAAGGTAACAAGTATCTTTAAAAAACCGTAAGGGTCAATGGTTTAAGAGCACTCCATTGTAGTTTATAACTATTGGTGTAAATCAAACAGCCTGTAACTGAATGACCTTTGGTACCCTGGTAATTTAAAGAATATAGAGACGTGTGAGTATGTGTACACCTCATTCTTTCTGAAGAATGCATAAATGTTGGGGAACCTACGAATAAGTCAGAGAGTTTCTCTGCAGAAGATAAAACGGTCTAATGCGAAAAAGGCTGCGCTGCGTAATGACGAGTCCTTTTCAAACTGCTTGTTCCTTAATGCTCGCTTGGGGAAAATGTTTCATTTCAATGAACGTAAAGTCATCGCATAATTTTTACACGTAGTTGTTTAGTAGGTGTTTAAGAGAATAAATATGAGTATCCAGTTAAAAGATACCGGCCTATACAGAACGGATGCCTATATCAATGGGCAATGGGTTTCGGGTGATGAAGGTGAGGTGTTTGCTGTTTCAAACCCGGCTACGGGGGAGATCATTGCACAGGTAGCAAGTGTCTCAGCTGAGCAAACTTCAGAGGCCATTGCTGCAGCTGAACTTGCTATGCAAAGTTGGCGGGCGTTACCCGCGAAAGCTCGATGTGATCTGTTGGAACGCTGGCATCAGCTGATTCTTGATAATAAGGAAGATCTGGCTCAGTTGATGACTATGGAGCAGGGGAAGCCCCTTCATGAAGCCCGAGGCGAGGTTTTATATGGCGCTTCTTTCCTGAAGTGGTTTGCGGAGGAAGGCAAGCGTGTTTACGGAGACGTCCTACCCGCAACACCCGATCGCCGTAGTATCGTGATCAAACAACCTATTGGTGTTGTTGCAGCGATAACACCATGGAACTTTCCAAACGCTATGATCACGCGCAAGGTTGCACCTGCTCTGGCGGTGGGATGTGCCATAGTGCTTAAACCTGCAGCTGAAACACCTCTTTCCGCATTGGCTTTAGCTGAGCTGGCTGAACGTGCGGGTCTGCCAGCAGGCCTCTTTAGTGTGTTACCCACCAGTGATGTTGTTGCCGTAGGCGGTGAGATGACTTCAAATCCAACCGTTAAGAAACTGACGTTCACAGGATCTACAGCGGTTGGTAAATTGTTGATGAGGCAGTGTGCCGATACCGTGAAACGCACATCCATGGAGTTAGGTGGTAATGCTCCTGTGATTATTTTTGATGATGCAGATTTGGAAAAAGCGGTTGCTGGGACACTGGTTTCTAAATACAGAAATTCCGGGCAAACCTGTATTTGTGCAAACCGGATTATGGTTCAGGAAGGTATTTATGATGCCTTTGTTAAGAAATTTTCACAGGCAGTAAAAGGCTTCTGCATTGGTGATGGTTTGGACGAAAAAACGACTCACGGACCTGTCATTACAGAAAAAGCGGCTCAGGAAATTCACTCGAAAGTAGAGTCAGCGGTTGCCGCAGGCGCTAAGGTAATCACAGGAGGGAAGATCAGTGATAAAGGTACTCATTTCTATGAACCGACTGTTCTAACAGATGTTAATGACCAGATGCGTTTATTTAAAGAAGAGATCTTTGGGCCGGTTGCACCCATTTTTAAGTTCTCTACTGAAGCTGAAGCGATTGCCATGGCAAATGACACTGAGTTTGGTTTAGCGGCTTATATTTATACGAACGATATGGGTTGTATATGGCGAGTTTCAGAAGGCATTGAATACGGAATGGTGGGCGTAAATGAGACCGCAATCAGTTCTGAAATAATCCCATTCGGTGGTGTGAAAGAATCGGGGCAGGGGCGTGAAGGTTCGAAATATGGCCTCGATGATTATTTAGAAACAAAATATATCTGTATTGGTGGAATCTAAAGCCCCAATTGATGTTTGAGGAATTCTCATTGATGCACCAGAATTAAAGGTGCGTCCTTGAGATTGGAGGGCATCATCATGAATACGGATAAATTTTTTGCCGAGTTATGGCAGGACTACATCCAGATCACTCCACAGGCTAAAGAAATAAAACGCTTGTTTGAAGTTTCAGGTGAGCGTGTGATTAATGATCACGTGGCTTTCAGAACGTTTGCCGATACCCCAATCCAGTTGGATAACCTGGAGCCTATGATCCTTTCCATGGGCTATCAAAGGCAGGAATTGTATTTCTTTAAAGCTAAGAAACTGCGTGCCTATAGCTTTATTCACACTGATCCAGAGTTACCCAAAATTTTTTGTTCAGAGTTGATAACGGATCAATTAAGCCCGGTTGCCCAACAGATTATTTCAGATTACACCCTGCAAATTAGCAAAGCACCGCAAGACTCATCGGTTTTCTGGTCGGGACGGCATTGGGAGATGCCCAGTTGGGAAGATTATTCAGAATTAATGGATGAGACTGAGTATGGTGCATGGCTTCTCGCCATTGGAATCAGGGTCAATCACTTCACAATCAGTGTAAATCACCTGAAGCGTTACCATAGGCTGCAAGATGTTTTGGATCAGGTAAAAAGCGCCGGTTTTGCCGTGAACGCAGTAGGTGGGGAAATCAAAGGCTGTCCGGAAATTTTATTAGAGCAGGGAGCAACCATGGCTGACAGGCAATCCTTTATGTTCGCAGAGGGTGAAACCCATCAGATCCCAACCTGTTTTTATGAGTTTGCTCTACGTTATGCGGACCAGAATGGAGAGATCTATCAGGGATTTGTTGAAGCGAATGCGGATAAGATTTTTGAATCCACACATACACATTAACTGGCTGGATGATCAGCGCTGAAAAGGATAGATGGAGCCAAGTTGCAGAATTTGTGTCAGTTCATCAAGTGCAAGGCGGGTTTCCAGAACCAACTGTGGGTCCAGCAGATCTTGGTGATCGAGCCGGTCGCGATAGTGCTTTTCAATCCAACCACTTAATTGATCATAAATCTCGTCATTCATTAAGACTGACTGATTGCAGGCTGCCAGCTCATTTTCATTCAGGACAACCCTCAACCTAAGGCAGGCCGGTCCACCGCCATTGTTCATACTCTGCCTGAGGTCCATAACTTCTATTTTGCTTATCTCTTTATTCTCTGCGCTGATTTCCTGTAAATACTTCCAGACGTTTGGACTCTGCTTACACTCTTCAGGAACCAGGATCAGGTTACTGCCATCCGCTAAGGTCAGTATCTGACTGTTAAACAGGTAGGTATTCACTGCATCTTTTATGCTGATGTGCGAGGCTGGTACTTCTATACAGTTCAAATGTCCGGCCATCGCCTGCTGTAGTTTTTCAATTATCTTGTTTTGATTTACAAACGCTTCTTCATGACAGAAAAGAAGATTACGGTTAGCTACTGCGATCACATCGTTATGAAAAACGCCCTGATCGATGGCTTCAGGGTTTTGTTGTGCATAAACCACTTTGTCCGGATTAAGCTTATGTTTCCTCGCAATAGCCTGTGATGCCTCCTTGGTTTGACGTGCAGGGAAACGACTGGGTCGAGTTGAATAATCACCACTGGAACGGCCATAAACAAATAACTCTACGCCCGGATCATTATGATTCAGGCACAAACGGTTGTGGTTAGCTGCACCTTCATCTGCAAAAGTATCCACACAGGGCAGGGGTAAATGGTGCTGGAAATGTCTGGGGTCGTTGAAAATTGCTTTCAGAATTGAGGCCGTCATTTCGGGCTCGATAGAACGATGGAAATTACTGATCAGGTTAGCAGGGGTAAAATGTACCTTACCATTTTCACAATCTGCGCTGGGCGAAACAGTTGCGGCGTTGGCAGCCCACATACTGGAGGCGGAACTGCAGGCTTTTAATAAATCCGGGGTGTGTTTTGCCGCAGCTCTGAAGACTTCCGAATCACTACCGGAAAACCCCAGGCGGCGTAGGATGTTGATATCCGGACGTTCATGGGGAGCAAGTACCCCCTGGAGAATACCTTGATCATGCAGCCGTTTCATTTTTTCTAAGCCCTGCTGTGCTGCAAGTTTGGGGTTTGATGTTGTGGATTTATGTTGCTCTGAGGCTAAATTACCCTGAGAAAGCCCAGCGTAATTGTGAGTAGGGCCGACTAAACCATCAAAGTTAACTTCCCAGGCGTTCATCTTCCGTTCCTCACCTAATTCAGGTCCAGCCCCGGCGAGAGGGTTTCTGGTAGTTGCAGACTTTCACTCTCCAGCCCTGCAACTGGGTAAGCGCAGTAATCGGCCGCATAATAAGCACTGGGGCGGTTGTTGCCGCTGGCCCCAACACCGCCAAAGGGGGCGGCACTACTGGCGCCAGTTAACTGTTTATTCCAGTTGATGATGCCGGCCCGGATGTTTTGGTAAAAGTGATCATATTCTTCACGGTTATCGGTGAAAATCCCGGCAGAGAGACCGTATCGGGTATCGTTAGCCTGAGTAATGGCCTCATCCAATGTCTCGTAACGAATCACTTGCAACAGGGGGCCAAAGTACTCCTCATCCGGAACGGTGGCTACCTGAGTGATATCGATTAATCCAGGGGTCATCAGCCCGGTGCCTGGTTGTGATTTTTTACTCAGGAGGATTGGCACTGCCCCTAAATCAATCAGCTCTTCTTGCACGTCTAGAATGTGATCAGCCGCAGATTCCGATATCAGGCTGCCCATAAACGGAGCCGGTTCCTCGAATTGTGTCCCCACTTTTATTTTCTTAATCGCTTTGATGAGCAAGGATAAAAAGTCTTCTCCCTTAAGAGATGCAGGAATAAACAGGCGTCGAGCACAGGTACATCGCTGCCCCGAAGTGATATATGCCGATTGAATGGTTTCATGCACTGCTGCTTGGTAATTAGGAGCGTGGACATCAGCAATAACCAGAGGGTTATTGCCTCCCATCTCTAGCGCGAGAATTTTTTCCGGACTTCCTGCAAACTGTTGATGTAAGAGGTGTCCGGTTCGAGAACTGCCCGTGAAAAACAGTCCATCAATGCCTTTGCTAGCTGCGAGTGCTTTGCCAGTCTCTTTACCACCCTGAACCAGATTGATCACTCCAGCAGGTAAGCCGGTTTCATCCCATAATGCGATTACCTCTTCAGCAATTTTGGGGGTGAGTTCGCTAGGCTTAAACACTATGGTATTACCTGCCAGCAGGGCCGGAACAATGTGCCCATTGGGTAGATGTGCAGGAAAGTTATAGGGGCCAAACACCGC
>JASBRM010000061.1 GCA_030149405.1 Neptuniibacter sp.
AAGCTAGATAGGCGTATGTCACGGATAAAAGGCCATGCATTTGTAATACAAATTTAATGCTTTTGTATATACATATTAAATGTGCGTGTACTAGTATCAACCTCAACAATAAAAATAAAAGAGCAATATGGAATGTTCGGAAAACTTATCGCAAAAGTTATGGTGTCGAGGTATTCACATCATTGGAGTTCTTTCATAGATGAATTGTTTGAACAGGAAGATTTTCTACCGCCATTGCATGCGCCAAATATACTCTCCACACTTAAACCGGATTTAATAGCAACGCTTTCAGAAAGTCATTTCCATGACTATTCATACAAGCAAAGTGAGGAGCTCGTATTAAACTCACTCCTGCAACTTTTATTTGAGCAAATGAATGCTCAGCAATTTTCACCCTGGAATCCTGATCATCATGAACATGCTGAGACAACAAGGCTGTATAACAAAGTTGAACAGTTGATTCGGAACAAGGGCTACCGGTTGCATCAATATCCCAATAAGTCTTCTGGGAAGTTTAAAAAGCTTCGTCAGGATTACGAAGAAAATCGCAGTTTAGCTTGAAAAGGCATTTGTTGAGTGCCCGATTAATCAGGCACTGATAACAATTATGCTTCAGGAACTGTGGCAGAGACCTCTTTTAAAACCAGGGTCGCCTGGGTGCTTTTATCAGTAATTACAATTCCCCCCAGCTTGTTGCCGAAGCTTTTTACTGTAAGACGCCTTTTTTGTAGGTTTTGGAAGGCTGTTTCCAAATCGGTTAGAGCAACATTTTTGACAGCTTCAGCCAGTTGAGCTCGGGTATCAAAACTACGTTCACCCCAGTCCAGTTCCCGCCAATAGCGTTTGGTACGTGATGACAGCTTATTATCTTTTTTCAGGATTCGAGAAAGTACGCTGGACTTAAATCTATCCAGTTCTGTTTCGGTTAACGTCGGTAATTTGCTCTGCCACTCTGTTAGAAACAGATCGATATTGTTTTCTAATTCAGTAGCACTGGTATTCGGTGATTGGACAATAAATGCCATTCCCGGTGTCTTATTCATTTGAATTGGGGTGGCAAAGACAATGTAGCCCAATTGTTTTTCTGTTCTTAGTTCATTGTAGAACGGAGCAGATAAAAGCTCAGCGAGCACGGATATTTCAGCGCGGGCTTTAGCCGAGTTGTTTTCACCCTGCAGCATCATGGTGATGGCTGCATCATTATGATCGACCTCTACCGTTTCGATCAGAGGCGCGTCCGTTGGAATCTGAGTAACTCGAATTGGTTCAAGAACAGCACTCTCATCTTTGGCGAAAATGGTTTTTACATTCTGCGCCATTGCCGTTGCATACTCTTGTGTAATATTGCCGTGAGCCATAGCTTTCAGGGCAGGTTGTTGCAACAGCTCGAGAGTATATGACTCAAGGTCTGTCAGGGAGACCTGTTTTGCCGCTTCAAGCTGACTTAACTTGTCATGTTGTGGCAAAAGCAGCTCATAGAGGCGGTTTATAGTCTGGTTGTAGGGTTTATCGTTGAAGCTGTTTTGCAATTGTTCAATCTGGCGTTGCTTAAGAATATCAAAGCGCTTTTGGTCAAAATCTGGTTTGCTCAGTGCCGCCAAAACCTGATCAAGCAGTAAGTTAAGCTTGTCGTTATATCCAGACAAACGAACACTGATGCCTTTCATATGCGGGTAAATTTCAGTGCCCATACCTGCTAGATAAGCGTCATACAGTGTTTCGTTGAGCTGCTCCTGAACCAGTTGAGTGTACAAAGAGTTTAGTACCCAATTTTTTGCATTCTGGTTTGCCACTGGTGACTGGAGCGTAAAATAGAAATTGGCTCTCGGAACTTTGAACTCGGTGTCAAATTGGTACCAGAACTCAAAGCCTTGTGCCTGACCGACTAACTCAGGTTTTTCGGTTTTTGTTGCCTTTAGTAGTTCCAGATTTTTTGCAATAAAGTGGTTTTGTGAGCGAATACTTAATTGCACAGGAATCTCTGAAGCTTTGAGTTCCATCAGCTGTTGTTCTGTAAACGTCTCTACCGCATAAGGAGTTTTGTAATAGGCCTCGATCTGATCGGTTTCCAGGTCTTTCGCTTTCAGGCTTAAGAAAAGGTTATCGGGCTTGATCTCATTAAGGTAGCTATTGATCAACTCAGCATCAAAATCTTCAAATGTATAGCTGGATGAAATGACTTTCTCTGTAGGGAAATACTGCATCTGCCTTGCCAATGAACTGGTCAGATGGATAGGTTCAGACTTTTCCTGGAACATAAACTCTATGGAACTGAGTTGTTTCTCTTCGTTGTAAAGCGCTTCCTGGATACCTTCTTGTTTAAGCAACTGGATATATTGGAACAGGGCTTTTGTTACTGAAAGATAGTTTTCCAGACCTTTTTCGGTGAGAGAAATCATCACCATAAAGCTGCCTTCATTCTCCAGATTGTGCCCGGGTGAAGCGGACAGAGATGTAGCCCAGCCTTTATCTTTCAGGTAAGAGAGCAGGCTACCCTGACCTTCATAGCCCACTAGGCTGCTAATGTAATACAGAGGTTTCTGTTGCCACTTGGTACGGAATTCAGGTATCGGGAAAGTCAAAGTTAAAGAGCGGATATCTTTGACCGGTTCAATAAACAACTGTTGTGGAAGCTGACCTGGTTTGAACAGGGTTTCATCGTCATAGAAGGGTTGTACGTTGCGGTTTTTAACCGCAGTAAACTTATCTATAGCCAACTGTTTAAGTTCAGGCAAAGGTTCTCGGCCAAAGACTACCAGAGTCATGAGGTTGGCTGAGTAATAACGTTTGTAAAACTCAATCAGTTCATCACGGACGGCAGAGTCTTTGCGGTCCGCAAGTGTTTGTAGGCTGCCAACTGAAAATTTATTGTGGCTGTGTGCAGTATTCATGACCTGCTTTGTTGCAGCGTAACCCCGGCGGTAATCGTCTCGAATCTTTGATTGATATTCTGAGTGAACCGCATGACGTTCACGATCAACGTATTTTTCATCAAAACGTGGTGCAATAAAGAACTGTGCGAAACGATCTAATGCCGGCTCAAGAAATTCTGCGCTGACATCAAAGAAATAGTTGGTGTTTTCCTGTGCGGTGTAAGCGTTATGGCCGCCACCATGAGAGCGGATGTAACTCTGATATTCATCCGCCTCTGGATATTTGTCGGTGCCCAAGAACAACATATGTTCAAGAAAGTGTGCCAACCCAGCACGATTTCTGGGGTCAGCGCTGGAGCCAACGGCTACATTCATTGAAGCTGCGGCTTTGTCAGCAGTTGGATCTGAAATTAACAGTACCCGCAGTTGGTTATCCAGCGTGAGAGTGGCGTATTCCCTGGAGTCATTCGGGCTTTTTTCTATATCTGCATTGGCGGTTGAATGGAACGCGAATAACGCACTGATTAAGAATAAGGTTTGAAAAAAGCGAAAAGAAACAACGTGGAACATACCGGAATATCGCCTCAAAGTTCTATCTGGAAATAATTGGGACAAAGAATAGCCGCTGAGGTTCCCCTGGAAAAGGTCAGCCCCGTAACTTTTTCCGATTTAATTAATTGATACGTCTCATCTTTCATCCACTTAAGCCGATGTTACAATCAAAGGTGAATCTGTTCCCAGGAAAAGAACGATGAATAAAGATAAGGTAATTTTTGCATTTTTTATTGTACTGGCGCTGACGCTGAACTTTGGTTTTTTTCTGGGTGATATTGATAACCCCGAACATCACAATGTGTTCGAGTTTTTTGCAGCCATCACAGTCAGCCTTATCTGTACCGTTCTGAAGTTTGGTGACAGGACCCATCTTGGAGCTTTGATGCTCGCTACCTCTTTGGTGGCGGACTTACAACTGGTGATCGCCGCTTGTATCTGGGGCTATGCGGTTCAGGTCAGTGGGGTAGGTATGGATGCTTCCAATATGTCGAGTGTGGTATCCCTTAGCGGTGGTGCGCTACTGGCCAACATTATCTCGGTTATTCTGCTGGTGGTTGAATCTGCCATGCTGCGTCGTTAACAGACGGTTCCGATGAATAACATCCTCTACCTTTTGCTCAGGCGTTTACGGACGCCTCTGATCATATTGATTGTTGTCTATTCAATATCAGTGCTCGGATTTGTGCTGATTCCAGGGGAAGATGATCAGGGCAATGTTTACCACATGGATTTTTTCCATGCGTTTTATTTTGTCTCCTTTATGGGATCAACCATAGGTTTTGGTGAAATACCCTACGCATTTACCCCTGCCCAGCGGATGTGGGCGATGCTCTCAATTTACGCCACGGTTATTGCTTGGTTGTATGGGATTGGTACTTCACTTGCGTTGCTACAGGAACCCATGTTTGGACGTATGTTACGTCGCCGTTCTTTCAAGGCGTCAGTAAAGCGCCTGAATGAACCTTTTTACCTTGTATGTGGTTACGGGGTAACTGGTAGTGTAATTGTTCGGCAGTTGGTAAGAAGGGATGTCAGGGTCGTGGTTCTGGATCATAAAAGTGATCGTATTGATGGGCTGGAGATGGATGAATTGTCGCTTCCCGTACCCGCCTTGTGCGCGGATGCCGCTTTGCCCGATGTGCTTGATGATGCAGGGTTGCAACACCCAAATTGTATTGGTGTGATGGCGCTGACTGATATGGACCAAACCAACCTTTCCATTGCGATTGCCAGTAAGTTACTTTGCCCTGATCGCATGGTGATTAGCCGTACGGAATCCGATACCACCACCGCCAATCTCAACTCTTTTGGTACGGATCTGGTTGTAGATCCCTTCAAAACCTATGCTCAATACCTATCTTTAGCCGCGCATGCACCTTATATGCATCTGGTTTATGACTGGATTCATAATCCATTCCACCGACCTCTTTCCAGTGTATATCAGACGACAAAAGGTCGCTGGATTATCTGCGGTCATGGCCGCTTTGGGCGTGCGTTGTACAAAGCTTTTGATGAGAGTGATGTTGATCTGACAGTCGTTGATTTAGATGGTAGTAAGAATAAGGATCTGCCGCATCAGGTGACCGGAGTGGGGACCGAGGCGGTTACGCTTTCGGAAGCTGGGGTGATGGATGCAGTCGGGATTGTTGCAGGTACCCCCAATGATGCTGACAATCTTTCGATCATCATGACGGCAAGGGAGATGAACCCAAAAATACTCACAGTCGTGCGTCAGAATATTCACGCGAATAAATTGGTTTACCATAACAGTCGTGCCGATTTTATTATGGAGCCGGGCCGAATTATCGCTAACCGAATTCTTGCCCATGTTAAGTCCCCACTGGTTCCTGTGTTTATTGAAGAGATGTTGAAGAAGCATAATGATGTCTGGGCGCATACCCTGATTAATCGCATGAGTAGTGTTGTGGGTGAAAACGAGTTGGACAGCTGGGCCTTCACGATCAATGAGGAGGAAACACCGGCGTTGATGGAAGCGTTTGAACAGGGTGAAGAGCTAAAACTCTCTTTATTCTTTAAAAACCCACACAACCGCAATCGTAATTTGCATGCTTTCCCTCTCATGCTGAGGCGTGAAGGTAATATTGATATGTTGCCTGGTGAGTTGGATCAGCTTCAGCCTGGTGATGAGATCCTCATTTGCGGCTTAAATAAAGCCAACCGCCGGATGCAGTGGACAGCGAACAACTACAATGTCCTTCAATATATCCTGACTGGCAATGACGCCAGCAATAGTTTACTTTCGCGGCTTCTGCAGAAAACTTAATCGAGGTGGTTTCTGGCTTACCTGCTTCTGACCCTGACTACACTGTTCTGGGCTTCTAACTTCGTTCTGGGTCGTGCATTTTCACCGGAATTAACTCCGATCACTCTCGCATTTGTTCGCTGGGCTGCGGCATTAACTTTGTTGTTACCTTTTGCTATTCCCACAATCTGGAAGCATCGTTCCCTGATTTGTGAAAATTGGATGAGCCTGTTTATTCTGGGTGGATTGAGTGTCGCAGGGTTCAATACGCTGGCTTATATAGGTTTGCAATCCACAACGGCAGTTAACGGTACGTTGATGCAATCCACCATGCCAATCATGATTCTGTGCTTGAGTGCGCTTTTCCTGCGGGAAATGGCAACACTAAAGCAGTGGCTGGGGGTTGTAGTATCTCTGGGTGGGGTACTGCTTCTTATTTCCCGAGCTAAACTTGAGTTATTGTTAACGCTGGAATTCAACACCGGTGATCTTTGGATCATCACCGCGATGCTGGTCTGGGGGGTGTATAGTATTGGTTTGCGGTGGAAACCCGTTGGCCTGACTCAGTTTGAGTTCCTGCAAGTTACTTTGATTGTCGGGGTTTTCATTCTCTACCCATTAGCACTCTGGGAGCAACAATCGGCACCGGCTATTCAATGGAGCAATGAGTTGTACATGCTGATTGCTTATCTGGCAGTTTTTCCCTCAATACTGGCTTACCTGTTCTGGAATTATGGGGTGGAGAAACTGGGTGCTCAAAAATCCGGATTGTTCATCCATCTGGTGCCCTTATGGGGCATGATCCTGTCGGTGACTTTCCTTGGAGAGCAAGTACAGGCTTTCCATTTGGCAGGCATGGCATTAATATTTGTAGGTATCTATCTTGCGGTAATAGCGGATAGAGCTTAGGAACCTACGAACAAGTCCTGTTTGTGCTCTGCAAGTCCTGAAGCTTGTAGATGCAAGGCGCAGTTCGCAGTTAATGGCCGTAGCCTTTAACAAGTTCCATAACTACAAAAAAATAGAATCAGGCGGATAGAGCGAATGCGAACATTTTTAGTCATGTTTATGACTGTTTTCATGATCACACTGCCAGCGGCAGAGCATGCTGAAGCGAAGAGACTGGGTGGTGGATTCTCGCTGGGCAAAAGTTTTTCTTCACCAAAAAAATCTACAGCACCTACTCAACACAAAAAAGCGACAACGGATCAGACTAAACAAACTGCAGGTACTGCGACTAAGCGTGCAGGCATGGGCGGTTTAATGGCTGGCCTTTTAGCGGGTGGTATCTTTGGTGCATTGCTGTTTGGCGGTGCGTTTGAAGGTATCCAGTTCATGGACCTGTTGTTGATTGCGGGACTTATTTTTGTGATCTACAAACTTATGTCTGGAAGAAAACCGCGTCAGGAGTCCTATGCGACTCAGGGTGCGCAGCAATACGAAATTAACCCACACAACCAGCAACGCACAGCAGAGCCAGAACCGACTCCTGAATATAAACCTATGCCTTCTTTTAATTCCGGCTGGGGTGAAAGTCAGGAAGTGAAGTTGCCGGAATGGTTTAACAAAGAAGCGTTTCTGGAAGGTGCACGCGAGCACTTCATGAAGTTGCAGCAAGCCTGGGATAACTGTGATTGGGACTCAATCCAGAGCTATACCTCTGATGAACTGTTCCAGGTTCTTCAGGAGGAACGCGCTAAGTTACCTGAGCATCAGATCACAGAAGTGGTTTCGGTTATGTCGGAACTGCTGAACTTTATCGACAATAAAGATCATGTGATTGTCAGCATTAATTTCTATGGTTGGTTGAAAGAAGACTCAGAAGAAACCACCGAGTTTAATGAAACATGGCATCTCTCCCGGGATATGACCCAGGAGAATGCGGACTGGTTTATTGTGGGAATTCAGCAGAATTAAACACAGCATTGAATGAAAAAAGCCAAAGCGATTGCTTTGGCTTTTTTGTTTTCAGAAAAATGATATCCCTTCATCACCTCTAGAATTTTCGCAACTTTGTCGCTTTTAAAGCGAGTCAGGGCCTTTGTTTCGGCAAAGGCCCCAACACCCCAAAGCCGACCCTGCTTCTTGTCGGTCTTCGACCGATTCCCTGCGTTTCTCACTCACACCAGCGAGCTTGTAAACTCGGCGGCTCCGCCCCCTCAAACAGAACAAGCTCTTTTATCTGGTGCAAGCTGCGATACTCGGCTGCGAAGAAGGGGGGAGGGTTCGTGCAGTATTTTTGAATTTTAATTGGGAGACTCGATACCATCCGTGCTGAGCTCATCAACCTGATAAAAAAGGGCCTGCACTGGACCACGGTACAATTGAACAATTTCAAGGAGAATTTATCCTAGTTGTAGTTTCGGGGAGCCCAGCAGCTTTTAAGGACTAAAAGCTCAATCTTAATATTATTCAAGTGAATACAGGGAAGTGACTTAATGCCTATGAAATCGTCCATTTTATTAGTACTGCTTGTAGTTGGCTTATCTTTACAGATTAGTTTTATGCTGTTTGATGCGGCTGAAGAGGGCATGGTATCCGGGACTGTTGCATCTCAAAATTCTGCAACAAATGAACATGAGGCCATTTTAAAAGGCAGCGACCCAACGGAACTGTTTGAACCCACAGCAGCCGGTGGCAATGCTAACACCTATGACTGTAAGTTCGGCAAGATAGTAGGGGATACACATACCCAGTCTATCGACAATTCCGCCTATGTGGCGTATCAGGAAGGCTCCTCAATGATTATTCAGGTGTCGCCGCTGTTACCTAAGTTTCTTATCCAGAAACAGAATAACTTTGTATCAGCAACTGAGTTTAAGCCGGATGCAGAGACTATGGCTAAGTTGCAGGGGTTGTTTACTAATCGGGATAAATGTCTTTCAGTTGATTTGTATCTGAGTCGAATTGAGGTGCCGGTTAAGAGTGTGTAGTTATTAGCGCTTATAATTAATTAGCTTCGTAGGGCCAAAGCAATTGCTTTGGCTTTTTTGTTTTTTCAGAAAAGCACTTTCGACCAAGCCATTTTGGGGTTTAACAACTTTTTCGCTTTTATAGCGAGTTCTGGAACCTGTAAATAAGCCTTGTTATTACTCTGCAAACCCTGAAGTCTGCAGATGCAAGGCAATTTCCGCCATTAATGGCCAAGCCCTTGATAAGGGATGTAACACAGCAGGTGCAGGCTTCAGGGGTTGCCCTTCGGGGCATCTGTGATGAATCACACTCCGTGTCAGTCCTTCTTGTAAGGTCTAGACATTACTGCAAAGTACTTCCTAGATTGTGAAGCATCACAGAAGCCAGAGTATCAACAAGGCTTGTTCACAGGTTCCCTAGCCTTTGTTTCGGCAAAGGCCCCAACACCCCAAGGCCGACCCCGCTTCTTGTCGGTCTTCGACCGATCCCCTGCGTTTCTCACTTGAACCAGCGAGCTTGTAAACTCGGTGGCTTCGCCCCCTCAAACAGAACAAGCTCTTTTATCTGGTGCTAGCTGCGATACTCGGCTGCGACGAGGGGGAATTAAAGTCCGTGCCGCATTTTTAATCACTAGGGTGTATGGAATGGGTTTGATAAGTGTTTAATAGTCCGCTATGTGCCCAGGCTGTGTGAAAACTAACAAAATCTTTCCCAGAGCTTACACAGGCTTAAGTTGGTAAAATAATCAGCGAACTCATCAAGGTTCCGCTGATATGCCATCCCACATTCAAGGTCTG
>JASBRM010000063.1 GCA_030149405.1 Neptuniibacter sp.
CCAAACAATCCGGCCTCACTGTTGAAGCCATTCGCTACTACGAACAACGTGGTCTGATACCTGAACCCAACCGCCTCGACTCAGGATACCGGGTTTATCCCGAATCCATTCTGACCCGTATTAACTTTATCAACCGCTGCAAAGACTTGGGGTTCTCTCTACAAGAAATCTCAGAGTTGCTATCTATTCAAATCAACCCCGAAAATAGTTCTTCTCTTGTGAAAGAGCAGGTCGAGCATAAAATTGAATTGGTAAAAGATAAAATATCTGAACTACAGAAACTACAAGACTCTCTGGAACAGCTTTCCGGTCTATGTTGTGGTGAAGGTTCTGTCAGCGACTGCCCTATTATTGATTTTTTAAAGCATTAGATACGAAGCGAAGTCTGTTCAGGACACCTCATGATCAGGGCTAGGAAATACCACTTTTCAGACGTAGACTGAAACAAATCAAATACAGACAGTTTAAACACAACACCTATCTGATAAGACCAAGACCGATGTTGCGAACGATTTGCCGCTATATATTCAAAAAACAGGGATGGAAAATTCGACACCCCATGCCTGAGGATATTGGCAGCTGCGTTGTTGTCGGTGCCCCACATACAAGTAACTGGGATTTTATTTATGCAGTAGCTGCATGGGACTTAATGGGCATAACCAACCCCAGGTTCACCATTAAAAAAGAATGGATGGTCTTTCCCTTTAAATATTTTCTGGAGTCCCTGGGCGCGATAGGTATCGACCGTTCGCCTAAAACGCCAGGAGATCAACGCCCAAGCATGGTCGATGAGATGGCCAAGCTACTTGCACCCGGTCAGCCGCAAACTGCACTTTTGGTAACTCCAGAAGGAACCCGCAGCCCGGTTAAACGCTGGAAAAAAGGTTTCTACCATGTAGCTTTAAAATCAAATACTCCCATTTGCCTGGGTTATCTGGATTTTAAAAAACGCGAAGCAGGTATCGGCATGGTCATCTACCCAAGTGGGGATATTGATAAGGACTTCCGTAAAATCTTGGATTTTTATAATCAAGTGACTCCCTACAACCCTGATAACTACATACCTCTATAATCTTAAAGCCAACCAGAAGTAACTATGTCAAAGAACCCAAAACCCTCTTCCGAAAATAATTTCAATGAGGAACAAGCAGAACGTCTGCTGAGCAGCTTCCTTCGCTTAACCGGGAAATCATTAATCCCAGAATGCACTCCAAGTAATGAACGTGCTAAAGCACTCTACGATGCTGAATACCCAGTGCTTTCCCATAATTCAGACGAAGATCCCATTCTTAATTACTCCAATGCAAAAGGCATGGAACAGTTTGAGATCAGTTGGGAGGAGTTAGCTATCCTGCCCTCACGCTTCACCGCAGAACCTCAGACACAGGAAGAGCGAAACCGTTTACTCAAAGCGGTGACTGAGAATGGCTTTATTGATGATTATCAGGGTGTGCGGATATCCGCTAAGGGCAACCGCTTTATGGTTGAAGATGCGATTGTCTGGAATGTGATTGATGAGGACGGGGTTTATTGGGGTCAGGGAGCGGTCTTATATAAGTGCTCCCCTATTTAACCGTTCTTTTTAACAGTTCATTAAGCCACTGCGATCATTTCCTCATTCCAGCGTTTAGGCAGCCATTCCAGCCTTGTCCCCGTCATTCCAGCGCAGGCTGGAATCCACAATCATTCTTGGCACCCAAACCTATAAGACAAAAAAACCGCTGATTTTGGTCAGCGGTTTTCAGTGTTATCAGCAAATACCGTGCGGGGTATCAAACACCATTAATTAACAAATGAACCCCGATGCTCGCAACATAGCCCAGTGCAATAGCAGGGGTCCATTTTAGGTGAGAGGCAAATGTGTAAACGCCTCGTGCAGTTCCCAATAGAGCTACACCGGCAGCTGAGCCAATAGCCAGCATACTACCGCCAACACCCGCGGTTAAGGTGACTAGCTGCCATTGTCCCAAGGACATAGCAGGATCCATCGTCAATACAGCAAACATAACTGGGATGTTATCTACAATTGCCGACAAGACCCCCACCAGACCGTTAGCCCAGGTTGGGCCCAGGTCGTTATACATCAGCTCGGAAACAATGGCCATGTAGCCAAACTGGCTTAGACCAGCAACACACATAATGACACCGTAGAAGAACAGTAAGGTATCCCATTCGGCACGTGATACACGTTCCATCACATCGAATTCCTTAACCTCTTCACGCTTTTCAGTCATATCTTCAAACAGCTCCACAGCACCCACTGTGTCACCATTTTCATCAACAACCGGCGCAGCGCTAAACATCAGGTACGCACCAGAGTTACCAATATTATCGAAGTAGTTTGCAGCATCATAAGACTTACCACCCATCGGGTTATTACGATACTGGTTATGATAGTGCTGACGTACGCCTGCACCGGATTCATCTTCTAGCACGGCATCAGCCAGGGTTGGGCGCTGATCCTTATAGAAGCCTCTCCAGTGATCTTTAGTGCCGAGCACCTCTTCAGCTTTGATACCCGTTAGCTCTTCCAATGCACTGTTCCAATGGGTAACGTTTTTGTCTTTATCGATCATAAAGGCCGGATAAGGCTGATCATTTAGATGTTCGCCAATATCCTTGCCGTAAGCCTGCAAAACACTCAGAGGATTTTTGTGGGCATCACTACGACCACCAAAGATTGAGTCAGCCATAACCGTACGGCCTTCAAGCTTCTTCAGGTAGAACGAGTACAAGCCCAGGTAGCCAAGACCAAACATCATGCCTGCCGCAGGCGGTAGGTGTAGGAAACTATGGAAGCTTACTGCAGTCACGATTGTCGCAAGGAACAGAACCATCATGACCTTGGCGCCACGCTTCATGAAAGACTTTTCCTGAGACGCTTCTGGAATCTCATTAGGAATCGCGAAGTTCATGATAATCGCAGGCACAAACCAGTTAACCAAAGAAGGGACAAACAGTGGCAGGAACTCTAAGAACTCGACCTTACCTTTCTGCCAAACCATCAGCGTCGTGATATCGCCAAATGGGGAGAATGCACCACCCGCGTTCGCTGCCACAACCACGTTGATACAAGCAATCGAAACAAAGCGAAAGTTCTTACCGCCAACCGCCATAACAACCGCGCCCATAAGCAGTGCTGTGGTTAGGTTGTCTGCGATTGGAGAAATTACAAATGAAAGCGCACCGGTAACCCAGAAAACCTTACGTAATGAATAGCCACGCGATACCAGATAAGCCCGAAGCGCCTGGAACACATTACGATCTTCCAGAGCATTTATGTAGGTCATCGCTACCAGCAGGAACAGGAACAGTTCCGCGTATTCGATAATGGCATGTTTAATCGCATGGTGTGCCTGTTCTGATGCACCAATCTCGTTGAATGCCAGGGCGACCAGAACCCAAATCAGACCCGCTGCCACCAGAACCGGCTTACTCTTAAGCAAATGAATATTGTTCTCTAACGGCACAAGTGAATAAGCCAGAATGAATATAGCTACACTCAGGTAACCATAAAAAGAGGCACTCAGTTCCGGTATCTGTGCAGCCGTACCCGCCGATTCTGCCAGAGCGGCCATCGGGAAAAGGAGTAAGCTAAGACCCGCTAATAAATAGCGCAGGCTGGAACTGTTGATCAGAGGAAAAGGTAACGACAGGTTCATCATCGAATTCCGGGTTTAAGATTAATTGATTCAGGATTGAGCAACAGGCGTCGCAACGCCTCGTCACTGTGCTAGAAATTGGCAAACGTCTTAGCATTAACACCTGAAACGAGGGATCAAAACTATACAGGGAACACCTTGCTGGAGGAGCCCTTGCGGCCCGTAAGGTTAATGCCTCCATACCAAAGTTGAAAGGATTCTTTAGGGCAAGCTTTGAACCTCCTTTAGTAGGGGCCTAAAAGCTTTAATACAGGTTCTAAACATCACCTGCGTCATTGCAGCGCAGGCTGGAATCCAGAGTCTTGCGCCTTAAAAAATATATACCTACGTCATTCCAGCGTAGGCTGGAATCTAAAACCTTTCGCCTTTAGGCGAGTTAAGGGGCTTCGCTGAAAGCCCCTTAACAATCCCCATCAGCCCCTGCTGTTTGGTTGGCTACGCCAACTACCCTGCGCGTTTCGATTTCCCGTGGGGTGAAAAAACTCGTCGCTCCGCTCCTCAGGCAGCTTTCACCCTGATTCACGGAAAATCTGCAATGCTCGGCTGCACAGAAGGGGGAAATCATCACAGCCTGAATGTCTCGTAAGTACATGGGAAGCCAAAACTGGTTTTGACTCACATGCTTTTCCTTATAAAAATACGATTACCAAAAACACTTAGGCAGGTAACAAGTATGGACACGAAACTACCTACAGAAAGACAAATTTTAAAATGCATATTAGATTTGTACGAATCAAACTATCCAGGAGAAGCTCCAAAGGAAAATGATCCGTATATGCCAATTGATGTAAAGGAAGTTGCTACAAGGCTCAAGTGTAAACCTGAACTGTTATTTGGTTATCTTTATTACTACTTAGATCACAAATATAGATACCAAAACGATAGTGGTGTTTGGACAAATCTATTCTCTATCAAAGTTGGGGAAAAACGTCACTGTGTGAATTACCCATACTTAGCAGGTATTTTGGCCTCAAACGAAGTTGAGCATAGGCGTAATCTTTGGTCACTTCGGCTTTCGGGTGCGGCTGTAACATTGTCTTTAATCTCAATTATCACTCAGATTTTTACCAATTAGCTCATTAGAGAAATGTTCATTTAACGAACTTAGTTCAAATAAAGAAGCCCCGGCATTACGGGGCTTTTTTAAAGTTTTTCCTAGCCACTCGCAGCGAAGCGTTCTCGCTACTCGTAGGTTTGAAACGATTACAGAGTAATCGTTTCAACACCGTCCTGCGTGCCCATAAGCACGACATCCGCCCCACGGTTCGCAAACAACCCGTTGGTAACAACACCCACAATATTGTTCAGCTGTTTTTCCAGTTGTTTGGCGTGCAGGATTTCCATATCGTGAACATCCAGAATTACGTTGCCATTATCTGTGGTAAAGCCTTCCCGCCATACTGGCATGCCGTCGAGTTTTACCAGTTCACGTGCTACTTGTGAGCGGGCCATTGGGATCACTTCTACTGGCAGTGGGAATTCGCCCAGCACATCCACTTTTTTAGTGCTGTCTACGATGCAGACAAACTCTTTAGCAACAGCCGCTACAATCTTTTCGCGTGTCAGTGCGCCGCCGCCACCTTTTACCAGATTAAGCCCGGAGTCGAATTCATCTGCGCCGTCTACATAAACTTCCATCTCAGCAACAGAGTTCATGTCAAAAACTTCGATGCCATGACCTTTCAGACGTTCTGCGGTTGCTTCGGAGCTGGCAACGGCACCGTCAAACATATGCTTGATTTCAGCCAGTGCATCGATGAAGAAGTTGGCCGTAGAGCCGGTACCCACACCCACAATACTATCTTTGTTCAGCTTTGGTTTGATGTATTCAACAGCGGCTTCGGCAACCGCTTTTTTCATCTCATCCTGGGTCATGGTCTCTACCTATGCTCATTTTCCCCATATTCGGGGCTAGATAACTAAAAATTGCGCAAATTATACGCTGCATGGAGTCTATGTTGTAGACGCAACAACCCCTTTCCCTTTACCATTTCCGGTCTATTTTTATTTTCAGACGAAAGTTAGTGCTATGCCGGACAGATATATCAAAAAAATCCTCGAGGCCCGTGTTTATGATGTGGCGGTCGAGACACCGATGGATGAAGCAAAAGGCCTGTCAGAACGTCTGAATAACCGAATTTTGCTTAAGCGTGAAGATGAACAGCCGGTGTTCTCCTTCAAACTACGTGGTGCATACAACAAGATGCAGCAGCTGACCGAAGAAGAGCGCGCTTGTGGCGTTGTTGCTGCTTCAGCAGGTAACCATGCTCAGGGCGTAGCGATGTCGGCGAAGAAGCTGGGCATTAAAGCCACCATTGTTATGCCGAAAACCACTCCGGATGTGAAGGTGAACAATGTTCGTCGTCTTGGCGGTAAAGTGGTTCTTCACGGCGACGCTTATGATGAAGCGGCCGCTCATGCCAAAAAACTCGTTGAAGAGAAGGGCATGACTTACGTGCATCCGTTTGATGATCCTGATGTCATTGCCGGACAAGGCACCATTGCTATGGAGATCCTACGTCAGGAATCCGGCCCAATTGATGCCATTTTTGTCTGCGTAGGCGGCGGTGGCCTGATTGCAGGTATCGCATCCTATGTGAAGTATCTGCGCCCTGAAGTAAAAATCATTGGTGTGGAGTCTGAAGACTCTGCATGCCTATATGAAGCCTTAAAAGCCGGTGAAAGGGTTGTATTGCCGCATGTGGGTATCTTTGCAGACGGTGTTGCCGTAGCTCAGGTAGGTGAAAACACCTTTGAAGTGGCTAAACGTTGTGTGGATGAGGTGATCACCTGTTCCACCGATGAGATCTGTGCTGCTATCAAAGATATCTACGACGATACCCGTTCTATCTGCGAGCCTGCAGGTGCGTTGGGCGTTGCCGGTATGAAGAAGTATGTTGAGCGCGAGGGCCTTGAGGGCAAGACACTGATCGCCATCGATTCCGGCGCTAATGTGAACTTTGACCGTTTACGTCATATCGCTGAGCGTTCTGAACTGGGTGAAAAGCGTGAAGCGATCATTGCCGCGCGTATCCCGGAAAAAGCCGGCAGTTTTAAGAAGTTCTGCTCGGCACTGGGTAAGCGCAATATCACCGAATTTAACTACCGTTATAGCGACGATAGCAACGCAATCGTGTTTGCGGGTATCCAGCTGAAATCCGGCGGTGACGGTCGTGAAGAGCTGATCACTGAGCTACGCGATCAGGAATACGAAGTGGAAGACCTGAGCGATAACGAGATGGCGAAGATCCATGTCCGTTATATGGTCGGCGGCCATGCACCGTTGAACCTGGAAAATGAAGTGATCTACCGCTTTGAATTCCCGGAACGCCCGGGCGCGTTGATGAAGTTCCTCAGCAGGCTCGGCGGAAAATGGAACATCTCTCTGTTCCACTACCGTAACCACGGATCCGCGTTTGGTCGTGTTCTGGTCGGTATGCAGGTACCGGAAGGTGAGCGTGATCAGGTTGGGGCATTCCTGGAAGAGATTGGTTACAACTACTGGGAAGAAACGAATAACGCGGCTTATCAGTTATTCCTGGGCTAGTCGGCGCTAACACTCAACGCTGATGTTAGATTTATCATCAGCGTTTATCTCTATTTTTACTGCTTTCAGTTGATGATAACGAGAACCTAATTCAGTAAAGTCCTTCTCAGTGAGCTCTGTTTCCAAGCGCTTGAGATAAAACCGCCCCTCATGTGAATAAATTTTATCTCCAATAATTGGATATCCCAGATTGGAGAGATGCGCTCGGATCTGATGTTTACGTCCAGTATGCAGTTCGCATTCAATCAGGCTTCTCCCCAACTCTCTTTTAATCACCCGAAAGGCAGTTTTGCTCAGTTTAGGTTTTGGATAAAGCTCTGGTGAATCTGGATCAACCACGTAAACTTGACTGCGGATTTCACTCCCAAGCTTTTCTGCAAGCTCGCACTCAACAATCTTTTCATCCCAATCTGGCGAGCCGGTAACCCAGGCATGATAGATCTTCCGGGTAATTAGCTGGTCCAGTTTAGGTTTCCATTTCTTATCAGCCGCACTATTTTTAGCTAGCAGGATGATGCCCGCGGTTTCGGTATCCAGCCGATGTAGCAAATGTGCATCTGCATAGTGCGTTTCCCTGCGGATAATAGAGATCAGTGTGTTGTATAAGTTAAGGGTCGTTCGGCTTACAGGTAGCAGGTGCGGTTTATAAACCGCCATAAGCTCTTCATTTTCCCACAACAGTTTCCAATCGGTATTCACCTCATATTCCTGATGACCGGGTAAGGTAATCTGCAATTTCTGACCAGACTTAAGTTGCTGATCATATGGAATATTTCGACCTTCACTACGCACATAACCTTGAAGAAACAGATCTTTTAATCGCGTACGATCACGCTCAACCATACGAGCACTCAAGAATGAGTATGCATTAGCCGAGGTACTAGAGATGCATTCCTGAAAAACAGGAAATGAGAGAACAAAGCCTACCGCAGAAGGTGCTGGCATCTCGGTCTCAAACCCCACTCTGCAATTCCTCACCCAGATAATCATGCAGTAGTTCCAGCCAACGACCACGCTTGCCCTTACGTACAATCGCACTGTAGTGCACTTTCGGGCCATCTTC